>NZ_RAZO01000171.1:0-10802 GCF_004307535.1 Pseudomonas sp. Sample_9 | reverse complement strand
AAAAAACGCCGCTCATCTCACGATGGGCGGCGTTTTTTATTGCCTTGCAGCGTTAGGCTTGAACGACCGGGATATTGGCGTTCGCAGCAGCTTCACGGAACTCGGCGATCTGGTCGAAGGACAGGTAGCGGTAGACATCGGCCGCCATGCTGTCGATCTTGCCAGCGTATTCCATGTACTCCTCGACGGTCGGCAGGCGACCCAGGATCGAAGCAACGGCCGCCAGCTCGGCCGAGGCCAGGTAGACGTTCGCGCCGTCGCCCAGACGGTTCGGGAAGTTACGGGTCGACGTCGAGACCACGGTGCTGTTCGGCTCAACGCGTGCCTGGTTACCCATGCACAGCGAGCAGCCTGGCATTTCCATGCGTGCGCCGGCCTTGCCGTAGATGCCGTAGTAGCCTTCTTCGGTCAGTTGGTGAGCGTCCATCTTGGTCGGCGGCGACAGCCACAGACGGGTTGGCAGCTGACCCTTGACCTGATCCAGCAGTTTACCGGCAGCGCGGAAGTGACCGATGTTGGTCATGCACGAACCGATGAACACTTCGTCGATCTTCTCGCCAGCAACGCTGGACAGCAGACGGGCGTCGTCCGGATCGTTCGGCGCGCAGAGCACAGGCTCGTTGATTTCGGCCAGATCGATTTCGATGACTTCGGCGTATTCGGCGTCGGCATCGGCTTCCATCAGCTCAGGATTGGCGATCCAGGCTTCCATCGCTTGAGCGCGGCGTTCCAGGGTACGCGCATCGCCGTAGCCTTCGCCGATCATCCAGCGCAGCAGGGTGATGTTGGACTGCAGGTACTCGGTGATCGACTCTTTCGACAGCTTGATGGTGCAACCGGCAGCCGAACGTTCGGCCGAGGCGTCGGACAGTTCGAACGCCTGCTCCAGGGTCAGACCTTCCAGGCCTTCGATTTCCAGGATGCGGCCGGAAAAGGCGTTTTTCTTGCCTTTCTTCTCGACGGTCAGCAGACCGTTCTGGATAGCGAAGTACGGAATGGCATGAACCAGGTCACGCAGGGTGATGCCAGGTTTCATCTTGCCTTTGACGCGCACCAGGATCGATTCCGGCATGTCCAGCGGCATGACGCCAGTGGCAGCGGCGAACGCGACCAGGCCGGAACCGGCCGGGAACGAGATGCCCATCGGGAAACGGGTGTGCGAGTCACCACCGGTACCGACGGTGTCCGGCAGCAGCATGCGGTTCAGCCACGAGTGGATGATGCCGTCGCCCGGACGCAGGGAAACGCCGCCGCGGGTCATGATGAAGTCAGGCAGGGTGTGGTGGGTGGTCACGTCGATCGGCTTTGGATAAGCCGCGGTGTGGCAGAACGACTGCATCACCAGATCAGCGGAGAAGCCCAGGCACGCCAGGTCTTTCAGTTCGTCACGGGTCATTGGACCGGTGGTGTCCTGAGAGCCCACGGTGGTCATCTTCGGTTCGCAGTAGGTACCAGGACGCACGCCCTGGCCTTCTGCCAGACCGCAAGCCTTGCCGACCATTTTCTGCGCCAGGGTGAAGCCCTTGGTGCTTTCAGCCGGAGCTTCAGGCTTCTTGAACAGGTCGAACGCTGGCAGACCCAGCTCGGCGCGAGCCTTCTCGGTCAGGCCACGGCCGATGATCAGCGGGATACGACCGCCGGCACGGACTTCGTCCAGCAGCACCGGGGTCTTCATTTCGAAAGTGGTGATGACTTCGTCGGTACCGTGCTTGCAGACTTTGCCAGCGTGCGGGTACAGGTCGATCACGTCGCCCATGTTCATGTTCGACACATCGAACTCGATCGGCAGGGCGCCGGCATCTTCCATGGTGTTGTAGAAGATCGGAGCGATCTTGCTGCCGAAGCAGAAACCGCCAGCGCGCTTGTTCGGCACGTAAGGGATGTCGTCGCCGAAGAACCACAGCACCGAGTTGGTGGCCGATTTACGCGACGAACCGGTACCGACCACGTCACCGACGTAGGCGATCGGGAAGCCCTGGCCGCGCATTTCTTCGATCTGCTTCATCGGGCCGGTCTTGCCTTGCTCGTCCGGAACGATGCCGTCACGGGCCATTTTCAGCATGGCCAGGGCGTGCAGCGGGATGTCAGGACGCGACCAGGCGTCTGGCGCAGGGGAGAGATCGTCGGTGTTGGTTTCGCCGGTGACCTTGAATACGCGCAGGCTGATCTTGTCGGCCAGGACCGGGCGCTTCTTGAACCACTCGCCGTCAGCCCAGGATTGCAGCACGGCCTTGGCGTGAACGTTGCCGTTCTTGGCTTTTTCAGCGACGTCGTGGAAGGCATCGAACATCAGCAGGGTGTGCTTGAGTTCTTCGGCGGCGACTGGCGCCAGCTCGGCGTCGTCCAGCAGTTCAACGAGGGTGACGATGTTGTAGCCGCCCTGCATGGTGCCGAGCAGTTCTACAGCGCGTTTCTTGTCCAGCAGAGGGGAGGTGGCTTCGCCCTTGGCCAGGGCAGACAGGAAACCGGCCTTGACGTAGGCAGCTTCGTCCACTCCAGGTGGTACGCGATTGGTGATCAGGTCAACGAGGAAAGCTTCTTCGCCAGCCGGAGGGTTCTTCAGCAGCTCGATCAGGCCTGCTGTTTGTTCGGCGTTAAGCGGCTGGGGAACGATACCCAGGGCTGCACGCTCTTCGATATGTTTGCGGTAGGCTTCAAGCACAGTTATTACCCTCATCAGTGGTCCCAAATGGGTGTCCGGGACGCTCATCCCGAAATTGCCGTACTCATGCGCCTCACGACGTTGTGGGTCGTTCGGCCAGAATTACCGGCAATTCCTTACAGAAGCTGCTTTCAAAGTTTTACGCCTGCAGAACGGGGAGCTGATGAGGGTTGGCGTTGGGCTTTTCCCCGCTGGAAAAACCCTTCGCCAACACCGCTCTGAAGGAACGACTGTGCTCGTGACGCTTTGAAAACAGCTTCTAACGGACATTGGCGCCTTAAAAGGCTGGCTGATTCTACGGCAAAAAAAATTTAAAGGTAAGTCGCGCTCTATTGGACTTTCGTGGCAATCAGCGCGGCCGGAGCAAACCTGCGACGCCGGCGAGACCTTGCTGTTTGAGGGGTGATCAATGCCCGACAAAGGGCTAACATGCCGGCCTGTTCCGCGTTTCAGTGTTCTGCCCATTTATGCCCAATCAGACCATCAAGACCCCCTGCGTCGGCCTCTGCTCCACCGTTTACGGTGACCTGGTGTGCCGTGGCTGCAAGCGTTTCCACCACGAAGTGATCCATTGGAACGGGTACAACGAGGAGGAAAAGCGTGCGGTGTGGCTGCGTCTGGAGCAATTGCTGTCACAAGTGATGGCAAGCAAGGTCGAGATCTTCGATCCGGCGCGCCTGCGCGAGCAGCTCGAACAGCGCAAGATCCGCTTCGTACCGCATCAGTCGGAATATTGCTGGGCCTATCAGCTGATTGCCCGAGGTGCGCGGGTGATCATTAATCTTGAGGCGTACGGGATGGTGTTGCTGCCGGAGTTCCGCGACTGGAACCTGCCGGAACTGCGTGATGCCATTGATCGGGAATTCTTCCTGCTGTCGGAAGCGCATTATCAGCGCTACATCGCCCCGGGCTTCCTGAAAGACGCCTTCGGCGCCTGAACAGCAAAAGATCGCAGCCTTCGGCAGCTCCTACATGGGAATGCGTTCTACCTGTAGGAGCTGCCGAAGGCTGCGATCTTTTGCTTTTAATGTTTCACGGCCAATTCCACCAGATGATCCTCAACCTCCTGCGGCTTGAGCACCAGCACATCGCTTTCCAGCGTATCCAGCACCGCCTCCGCCGTATTGCCGATCAACGCGCCTGACAAACCACTGCGCGCCACTGTGCCAATCACCGTTACCGCTGCCTGCAGTTTGTGCGCCATGAACGGGATCAACACATCGGCAGGGCCTTCCTCGATGTGCAGGTGCTCGTCATCGACATCGAACTCTGCTTGAAACGCCCGGCACTGCTCGCGATATTTGGCTTCTATTGTCGATTTGAGCTGGAATGTCGGGTCCGCGGCTGAAAGCATCGGCGACGGATGCGCGGCAATCACATGCAGATGCGCTTTGGCCAGACTGGCGATGTCGTAGCCGTGATCGATGATGGTGCTGTGCAAATGCCGATGCTCACCGTCGGCATTGCCGACATCGACCGCAGCCAGAATCACTTTGTCCTTCCACGAACCGGCGGTTTTTACCAGCAGTACCGGGGTAGGGCAGTGGCGCAGGAGCTTCCAGTCGGCCGGGGTCAGCAGGGCTTTTTTCAGCGAGCTGTCGGGGAAATGCTGTTTGATCACCAGGCCGCAACCCTCGGCCTGCTGCACATCGATGATGGTTTCGTGCAGGCTCTCGTTCCACGCCTGTTCGGTGGTCACGCTGTACCCTTCGGCGAGCAATGCCGCCTTGAGCACGCTGAGCAGGCCGGCGTGGTCATGCTTTTTGTCGCACACCAATAGGTGCAGATGAGCCTGGGTGACACCGGCGATCAGCTTGGCGCGTTTGAGCGCCAGGCTTTCCGCATGTTCAGGTTCGATGACCACCAGAATGCTGCGAATGGCTTGCATGAGCGGAGTCTCCAGCAAAGAAAAGGCACGGCGTTGCACAACTATAGTTGCTACCCGAACGTCTGCGACTTGATGCATATCAACAGCCGCTGCTGGTGGTCTGCGGGCAGGCCGGTATAATCGGCGCCCTTCGCTCGAACACCTTTTTACCGTGAGCCCCATGATCCTTCCCGAAATCCACGAATTCCTTGGCTGCCGCACGCCCGACGCCTGGGTCCAGGCGGCACTGGCCGATCAGGAAACCCTGCTGATCGATCACAAGAACTGTGAGTTCAAGGCGGCCAGCACGGCGCTGAGCCTGATTGCCAAGTACCACGCCCATGTCGACCTGATCAACATGATGTCGCGCCTGGCCCGGGAAGAACTGGTGCACCACGAGCAAGTCATGCGCATCATGAAGCGGCGCAAGATCGAGTTGCGTCAGCTGCACGCCGGCCGCTACGCCTCGGGCCTGCGCAAGGTGGTGCGCAGCCACGAACCGGTGAAACTGGTTGATACGCTGGTAGTCGGCGCTTTCATCGAAGCACGCAGTTGCGAACGCTTTGAAGCACTGGTGCCGCATTTGGATGAAGAACTGGGCAAGTTCTATTTCGGTTTGCTGAAAAGCGAGGCGCGGCACTTTCAGGGTTATCTGAAACTGGCCTATCAGTATGGTGATGCCAAGGATGTCGCGCAGGTGATTGAGCGCGTCCGTGCTGCCGAGCAAGCGTTGATCGAGTCGCCGGACGAAGAATTCCGCTTTCACAGCGGTGTGCCGGTCGCCGCATGATCGGGTAGGAGCTGCCGCAATCCAATCGGACATCATTGTCGGATTGTAAAAAAATCTTAAAAGTATGAAACATCACCGAAAACCGGCCCGCGTGGCCGGTTTTTGCTGTCTGGCGTCAGCGCCTGATCAATGATTGCCCGCATAATATCGGCCCTTTCACATTTGGCTTGGCAACGGTCATTATGGATAACCTGGGTTTCGGCAAGGTGCTGCTGGTCGAAGACGATGAGCGTCTCGCCGCGTTGATCGCGCACTTTCTTGAACAACACGGCTACGAGGTACGCACGGTGCATCGGGGGGATCTGGCCGTGGCTGCGTTTCTCGAATTCAAGCCGAAAATGGTCGTGCTCGATCTGATGTTGCCGGGGCAGAGCGGTTTGCAGGTCTGCCGGGAAATTCGCAGTGTCTCGGACACGCCGATCGTGATCCTCACCGCCAAGGAAGACGATCTCGATCACATCCTCGGTCTGGAATCCGGCGCTGACGATTACGTGATCAAACCGATCAAACCGCCGGTGTTGCTCGCGCGGCTGCGGGCGTTGCAACGGCGGCAGACGCCGGACAGCAGCGTGGTCAGTTTTCTCGAGTTCGGGCAATTGAGCATCGACCGCAGTTGCCGGGAAGTGCGCCTGACCGGTGAGCTGATCGAGCTGACCACCATGGAGTTCGAGTTGCTCTGGTTGCTGGCCAGCGCGGCGGGCAAAATCCTTTCTCGCGATGACATTCTCAATCGCATGCGCGGCATTGCCTTCGACGGCCTCAACCGTAGCGTCGACGTGTACATCAGCAAATTGCGCAACAAGCTCAAGGACAATCCCCGCGAGCCGGTGTGCATCAAGACCGTGTGGGGCAAGGGCTATCTGTTCAATCCGTTCGCGTGGGAGCTGTAGATGCTGCGTTTGTTTCTCGGGCTGTTTCTGGTAATGACGGTAGGACTGGTGCTGGCCTTGCAGACGGTCGAGCACACCTTCAACGCCTTGCTCGACAGCCAGACGCAGGATTACAACCGTGAAGCCGTGCGCGGTCAGGCGTGGTCGCTGGTCGATCATCTGCAAGGCCGCCAGGGCGCCGAGCGTGAACAGAAACTCGATTCATTGCGCGCGCACTACGGTCTGTCGCTGAGTCTGGTCGAGGCCGATCAACTCGCCCTGACACCGCAGGAAAAAGCCGAGCTCGCGCGGAACCTGTTGGTGATCCGCGACGATTACACGCAGTTCATTAGCAATATCGATGGTGGCTCGCAACTGCTCAGCATCAAGCTGCCGCCGGAGCCGAGCCTGATGCCGTTCTACATCACTGCGGCGTACATGATGCTCGCGGTGTTGATTGGCATCGTGCTGTTTTTCTGGGTGCGCCCGCACTGGCGCGATCTGGAAAAGCTGCGGCTGGCGGCCGAGCGTTTTGGCGACAATGATCTGTCGGTGCGCATCCAGTTATCGCGGCGCTCAAACATCCGCGATCTGGCCGAGCACTTCAATCTGATGGCGGCGCGCATCGAAGGCTTGATCGCCAACCAGCGCGAACTGACCAACGCGGTGTCTCACGAATTGCGCACACCGATTGCGCGGCTGTCGTTCGAACTTGATCAGCTCAAACAGCTACCGGACGCCAGCGAGAATCGCGAGCTGATCGCCGACATGTATGCCGACCTTGGTGAGCTGGAGGAGATGGTCTCGGAGCTGCTGACCTACGCCAGCCTCGAGCACGGCGCGACAGTGATCAAACGGGAGAATATTCACGCGGCCGACTGGCTAGACAGCGTTGTCGGTAGTGTGGCGCTGGAGGCCGAAGCAGTGGGCGTGCAGTTGTCGATCGCCGGTTGCCAGGTCGACACGGTAAGCATCGAACCGCGCTTCATGGCGCGGGCGGTGATCAACCTTTTGCGCAATGCAATTCGCTATGCCGAGCAGCGTGTCGAGGTGTCGCTGCTGCGCAATGGCGATGACTATGAAGTGCGGGTCAGCGATGACGGCCCGGGCGTGCCGCTGCAAGGACGGGAGAAAATCTTCGAACCGTTTTCCCGACTGGACGCCAGCCGGGATCGGCGCACCGGTGGTTTTGGGTTGGGCCTGGCGCTGGTGCGGCGGGTGTCGCAGTCCCATGGCGGGCAGGTTGAGGTTGGCGAATCGGTGTGGGGCGGGGCGTTGTTCAGGATGACCTGGGCGCATCTGGACTGATTGATATTGCCTGACCCGGCCCCTTCGCGAGCAGGCTCGCTCCCACAGGTGATGGCATTCCAAATGTGGGAGCGAGCCTGCTCGCGAAGGGCGCGGTGTTCAGCGAGTTACACCGAGTCGCTCATGCCACTGGGCGATTGATTCTTCGGGATATACATCAAACTGCTGATCCTTCGGCTTCGCCTCGACCTCAACCCACGGCGCTTTCGAACCAAGCATCAGGTGCGTGTGTTCCGGCGGCACCGGCAGTGGCGTGTCGATCGCCGAGGCGAATGGATGAATCAGCTCTGGCCACTCTGGGCTGAACAGCCACAGGCCGCTGCCGCACAGTGAGCAGAAGTGGCGTTCGGCGCTGCTGCGATGGGCGCGTTTATCGCCGTCAGCTTTCATCTTCGCGTGATAGATGCTGATGTTTTTGCGTCCGCGAACCTTGAGAGTGGTCGCGTCGCCGCCAAGGTTGATCGCATAACCGCCACCGCCCTGGGTCTTGCGGCAGATCGAGCAATAGCAGCGTTGATAGGGATAAGGATGGGCGCTGTCGAGGCTGAACGTGACTTCGCCGCAATGGCAGGAGCCTTCGAGGTGCATGGTGCTCTCCTGTGTCTGAATTGTCCGCTCCAGCCTAGAACATTCTGCCTGATGCTTGCCGGTGTGATGCGACCGGCGGGCGCAGCGTCTAGCCCCAGTGTCCCCGCGATCCCATGGGGCGAGACTTTCGGAACCCGGCATGCAAGCGCTGTTGAACGAGATCCTTGACGCCGTCCGGCCCCTGATCGGGCAGGGCAAAGTTGCTGACTATATTCCCGCCCTCGGCACGGTGCCGGCCAACCAGTTGGGCATCGCCGTGTACAGTAACGACGGCGAAATGTATTGCGCCGGCGACGCTGAAACGCCGTTCTCGGTGCAGAGTATTTCCAAGGTATTCAGCCTGGTGCAGGCCATCGATCACTCCGGCGAAGCGATCTGGGAACGGCTTGGCCACGAGCCGTCCGGCCAGCCGTTCAATTCGCTGGTGCAACTGGAATTCGAGCGCGGCCGCCCGCGCAATCCGTTCATCAATGCTGGGGCGCTGGTGATCTGCGACATCAACCAGTCGCGCTTCGCCGCGCCGACATTGTCGATGCGCGACTTCGTCCGGCGTCTGTCCGGCAATCCGCAAATCATGATCGACGGCAAGGTCGCCGACTCCGAATACCAGCACCGTGCGCGTAATGCGGCGATGGCCTATCTGATGCAGTCGTTCGGCAACTTTCACAACGATGTCGAGGCGGTGTTGCGCAGCTATTTCAGTCACTGCGCACTGCGGATGAATTGCATCGATCTGGCCCGGGCGTTCTGCTTTCTGGCCAATGACGGGTTCTGCAAGCACAGCGGCGAGCAGATCCTGACGCGCCGCCAGACCCAGCAGGTCAACTCGATCATGGCCACCAGCGGTTTGTACGACGAGGCGGGCAACTTCGCTTATCGCGTCGGCCTGCCGGGCAAGAGCGGGGTCGGCGGCGGCATCGTTGCGGTGGTGCCGGGGCAATTCAGTGTGTGCGTGTGGTCGCCGGAGTTGAATGCGGCCGGGAACTCGCTGGCGGGGATGGCGGCGCTGGAGCTGCTGAGCTCGCGGATTGGCTGGTCCGTCTTCTAAAGACACACCACGATTTCCAGTGTGGGAGCGAGCCTGCTCGCGAAGAGGCCGGTACATTCAGCATCGATGTCGTCTGACTGGCCGCTTTCGCGAGCAGGCTCGCTCCCACCGGGTGCAGTGTTGCTTTGCAGGATCGTGTTCTATACATTTTCCGGCCGCCCTCTGCATGGTGAATCCGCTTCATGTCTCTTGCGCTCGAACGTCTAGTCGCTGGCACGCCGATCCCTTTCGCTGGTAACCGGGTCACCGTGGTCAGCCCCGAACTGGCCGCGCGGTTTCAGCCCGGTGACCATCTGCTGGTCGAGCAGGTCAGTGGCGAGTTGTTGCTGATCCCCGTGGCCGATCAACAGGCCGCCTCGGTGGCAATCGAGCGTGCGGCTGCGGCATTCACAGCATTTTCGGCGGTCTCCGATGAAGCCATCAGCCGGTTCTTCGACCTGTTTGCCCAGCGCCTGGAGAGCCCTGAATGCTGGACGCAGATCGAAGCCGCCAACCGCGCCGACATTGAGCGAGCGAAGGCGCGCGGTCGCTCGACCACACGCTTGCTCGCCGATGAAAGCATGCGCCGCGACATGATCGCCGGGCTGCGCGCGTGGCGTGATGCGCCACCCACCCGGGGCAAAGTGATCAGCAGTGTCGAGCACGACGGCTGGAAGGTTGAGCAAGTGGTCTCGCCGCTGGGCATCGTCGCGTTTGTCTTCGAAGGCCGACCCAACGTATTTGCCGACGCCGCCGGGGTGTTGCGCACCGGTAATACGGCTGTGCTGCGCATCGGCAGCGATGCGTTGGGCACTGCGCAAGCCATCGTCACTCACGCGCTGAATCCAGCACTGGCCGAAGCCGGTTTGCCGGTGGGTGCGGTGTCGTTGGTCGAAAGCGTCAATCATGCTGCCGGTTGGGCGATGTTTGCCGATCGGCGTCTGTCGCTGGCGGTGGCGCGAGGCTCGGGCCGTGCGGTCAGTCAGTTGGGCAGCATTGCTCAGCAGGCCGGCACTGCCGTCAGCCTGCACGGCACCGGCGGTGCGTGGCTGATCGCCGACCGTGACGCCGACGCCACTCGCTTCGCGGCAGTGGTGCGCAACTCGCTGGACCGCAAGGTCTGCAATACCCTGAACGTCTGCCTGATTCAGCGCGAACGCGCCGATGAGCTGGTGCCGCTGTTTCTCGATGCGTTAAAAGCCGCCGGTACGGCGCGCGGCCAAGGCTGCAAATTGCACATCGTCGCGGGCAGTGAAAGTTGCCTGCCAAGCGAATGGCAGAACGCAACGGTCGAGGTTTATCGCGCCGAGGGTTACCAGACCGAAGCGCTGGCCGAGTCTTTGCCCGAGTCGGAGCTGGGCCGCGAGTGGGAATGGGAAGAAACCCCGGAAGTCAGCCTGATGATTGTCGATGATCTGGACCAGGCGATTGCGCTGTTCAACCGTTACAGCCCGCAATTTACCGTATCGTTGATCAGCGAGGATGCGGCGGTTCAGGAACGCTTCTACAACGCGGTGAATGCGCCGTTCGTAGGCAACGGCATCACCCGTTGGGTCGATGGCCAGTACGCGTTGAACAAGCCGGAACTGGGCCTTTCGAACTGGGAGAGCGGGCGCCTGTTTGCGCGCAGTGCGATTCTTTCCGGCGATGGCGTGTTTACCGTGCGTAGCCGGATGACTCAGGTTGATCTC
>NZ_RAZO01000281.1:3013-10841 GCF_004307535.1 Pseudomonas sp. Sample_9 | reverse complement strand
GTTGAACATCGCCATGCCGGCGTTGAACAGCGTTGAATATTGCCCGGCCTGTTCGCTCTGCAAGCGCAGCGGCAAGGTGTAGAAGAGCGGGCGGGTCAGTTGCGGGTGTTGCTCGAGGTATCCGAGCATTTGCTCATTGGCCGCGTCGCTGCGGCCGATGTCCTTGAGGCAGGCGTATTCGCTGGCGAAAGCCTGATCGATCTGCGCTTGGCCGTCGAAATACCACGCCGAGCGATGGAAACGCCCGGCGCACAGCAGTTGCGCGCGGTCGGCGGTGATGCGTTCGAGCAGGCGATTCCAGCGTCCGAGGTTGTCGCGATGACTGTTCAGCACCTCGTCCATGGCCGGACGGTCGATCAGGTCGTTGATGCCGCGTTTGCCGCTGAGCAGCGGGCCGTCGAGCACGTCTTTCATGCGCCTGTTCTGATCCTTGCCGAGCTCGACCAGTGTGCTCAGATGACGCTCGACGAAGTCGGCCGGGGCGACTTCAGCAAAATATTCGCGGGTGTAAAAGCGTCGGTCCGCCTCGGCGGTGACGCGAGCGTGCGCGGTGAAATCCGGGGCGACGCCGTCGAAACGGTTCAGCGCCAATGACTCATCCAGTGCCTTTTCGCGCTGTTGCTGCAGTTCAGGTCGAGCCTGAGTATCGGTCGGGACAACCTCACCACCTTTGTTTAAATACTCAAGCAATGCCTGCCGGGTATTTTCCCGATCCGGCTCGGGCAATTGCTCCAGTTCAGCGAACAATGCCTGGGCGCGCGGATCATCGCTGGCCTTGGCCAAAGCGTCGAAGTCCTGAGATCCGAGCTGGCTCAGCGACTCGATGTAACTGGCCAGCAGATAGTCGCGCTCGTTGTTGTCGGTGTTGCTCCACTGCTCGATCCAGCCGACCACCAGGTCCTGATAATCCGCCAGATCGCGCATCACCCCGAGGTCGTCGTTGACCAGCAGAAACAGCGTGTCGTCCTGATAAGGCCCGCGCACCCGACCAAGAAATTCGCCGATATGCGCCTCGCGAAAACGCCGTGGGTTTTCCCACAGATAGGGTTCGCGTTCGTGCTCCGGCGCGTCGCTGACCTGCACCGTCGGCATCCGCGTTGCGTCGGCCTCGGCCAGCGGTTTCGCTGTGCAGGCCACTTCCGCCAGCCACTGTTTGGCCTGAGCCACGGTGAGCAAATGCTCGCCGCCGATCAGACAATGCACCGGACCGAGATCGACCGCCTGCATGAAGTGCTCGCGTTCCTCCGCGCTGTCCAGCACCTGTCGGCACTTCGCCGCGCTCAACTGCACATCGGCGAAGGTCACGTAGAGGGTGCTTTTGCGCGAAAAGATCAACGCCGGACGTTCCTCGATGGCGCTGCGCTGATCCTCGCTGACGCTTTTGCCGCGATGCAGCAATGCGCTGATGACGCCGTCAAGCACGCGGTATTCGTAGAGCTCGCCACTGAGGCTGTCGACGATGTACAGCCAACCATCGCGCAGGCGGCGGATGCCCATGGGGCGCGTGGTCAGGGTGTAAGGCAGCGTGATTTCGGTGCTGGGGTCGAAGGGTTTTTCCACCACGCCGTAAGCGAGGGGTAGCAGTTGCACGTGGGTGTTGCGCAAGGGGCAGGCGGCTGGCGCACCAATGGGCGCTTTCGAGGCGGCAGCTGCCGCGAGGTTGGCGGGGTGCATCATTGAGCACATTTCCCTGTGTCTGTTTGTGACAGAGAAATGTGCGTGTATCTGAAAAACGACAGCAGTCAGATCTTTCTGTGTTTTGCGTAGGAATCGAACACTCGGGATGAAACCTACAAGGGATCTTCCGAAACCTTACAGAGGTTACTTCGGATGAACCGTGAGTAACCCTGAAGGCGTACCCGCGCTCGCAAACCGACGCAGGGCAAACAGAGCCTTTAACAGGCGCATTGCCCGAGGATACGAGCTGTACCGCTCATCGAAACCGATTGTTCAACCCATCCATTATTGACGCCAAAATAGTGGCCACCTAATATCATGCCGGCTGATGCGCTAGTGCAGAGACACCAGCGACTCTTTGCGCTCATCCGCGCCGCTGTCCGGCCGAGCATGGCACCTGATCAGGCCGATTATTGCCCGTTGGAGGATCTTCTACATGGACGTTCGTCGTACGTATTCCTCGCGCACCAGTCTTCTGCCCCTGTGGCCGAACTCATCAGTTCATTGGCATGCCCAAGCGCGGACAGACGTTCCTGCTGGCAAACATCATGGTCTTGCAGCCACTATGAGCGCAGGCCGATGGCATCGTCGTTGCACAATCCCAGTATCTCGCTGGATCGTGCGGGTAATGGAGCAGAACCAGGGACAAACCAAGTTCTGATAAACAGAGGTCTGTCCCCCGAGGCCCCCCCGCGGCGGAAAATCGTGTCTGGAGCCCATGCAATGCATCTGATCAACTCTTTACCCTTCGTCATCGACACAGAACCCTTCGACACATGGAAGCAGCAGTGGTCGAATCAGGAAGGCCTGGATATTCATTCGTATATCAACGACCAATGCCACCCGGAACAGATATTGATGTTTTCCACGTTGCTGTTCCCGACGTTCATCGTGTCTGAGGGAGGCGTCTTCCTCGAGCGGAATTTTTCACACGAAGCGTTCGCGCGCTGCGTGAACCTGGCCGCTGGCGACATGGCGGAGGTTGAGCGGTTTATGAATTATGTAAAGATTTATGATGTTTTTGGCCAATTCGGAAATGGTGTATCGCCCAGAATATTTCTTCAGCTGTGCGAGATGATCGGATTTGCCTGGCGAATGGTGTTGAAGGAGAAATTCCCGGACACATTATACACTGTCGAGGTATCGAACTCGGATGAGAATTACGGCCCGGTGGTTACTTTTTATCAGGTGAAACAATGACTGATCCTTCCCAATGCCTCGCTGATAAAAGGTTTTTTGTCTTGATGCGCCCGCCTCAAGACCGTGGGCGAGCTTTTTACATTTCTTGAGTTGAGCCACCAATACAATGCCTGAATTTTCCTGTGTGTGCGGTCAGATAATCAATTTGTCTCATGGTACGTCCGAGTTAGAGTTTTCAATGGTTGCCGAGCGAAAGATAGATGAGCTGGGTGCTGCCTTGGCAGATCGTTGGTTGTCTGAGGAAGAGTTCTATCAACAGATAGGTGCGGGTGCTACTACTGTTTATCGCTGCAATAAATGCGATCGGCTACATATTGATCAAGGTGGCGGAAACTTTTCTTCCTATATCAAGGAAGTATGATAGAGCGCGCCCACATGCTTTCGGGGAAAGAGTGGGAGCTGGATTGTTCACCAGCAAGAGGCTTCAAATGGACTTTTCAATTGCGGAGTACGGAGCGGTCGGCCCTTTGAATGGAAAACTGCCCAGAGCTCAAGTGCACGACATTCTGGGAGCCGGTTTCGAAGTGTTCTGGAAAACAGCTGACTCCCTGAATACTACGGATGCTTATTTTCAGCTCGACCTTCATGTCTACTACGACGCGCGAGACATGGTTAAAGGGGTAGAATTTTTCGAAAGAAGCACGGTGTCCTGGAGCGGCCACAAGCTAGTAGGCGAAACATCCACGGACGTGTTGGCTTTGTTTCGTCGCCACGGTTTTGACCCCGTCATTGACGATGACGGATTTGAAGTCGGTGAGTTGGGTATGGGGTTTTACGTTGACGATGACGACGACTTCATCACCACTTTATATATCAAT
Organism: Pseudomonas sp. Sample_9; assembly: GCF_004307535.1. Lineage (NCBI taxonomy): Bacteria > Pseudomonadati > Pseudomonadota > Gammaproteobacteria > Pseudomonadales > Pseudomonadaceae > Pseudomonas > Pseudomonas sp. Sample_9. Next base: position 7,146 of record NZ_RAZO01000281.1, on the reverse strand, counting down.
CTGCGCCGCGAAAATTCATTCAACGGCGTCGTGCTCTAGCAGGAGCAATAGATGATCATCTGCCCAAGATGTCAGCAGGATTACATTGTCTGTGCCCATGTCAAGGCCACCGGAAAAAAGTTATTCATGTGCCCAGAGTGTGACGCCACCTGGTTTTCAGTTGAGGCGATCGGCGTTGCGCTCTCTAATTGCTGAAAGATAAAGCCGGTGATTTTGATGGTGACAGGCGAACCATGGAAATCCTTCGTCCTCTCCTATCGAGAAGGCGAACAAGTAAAAACAAAATTCGAGTATTGATTCCAGACTTTCAGACCAAAAGATCGCAGCCTTCGGCAGCTCCCACACACAATCCGTAGGATCTGCCAAATGCTGCGATCTTTTGCTTTTCACTTCGGATAAAGCGGCGGCAATCCACTCTCACTCACCGGATCCTGCACGCGCTCGGCGGCGGGAATAGTTCGAATCGCCCGCCACAAATCCTCACCCTGCCAATGCTGCCCGGTCTCGCTGTACAGCGCGCCGTTCAACCCATCCAACGCATCCGACAACGGCACAAACCGCGCCGCCATGTCCGCCAGTGTCTCCGGTTGTTGCCGCGCCCAGGCGTCCAGTGCCTGGCGGGTGGCGTGGGGGTCGTTGGCCTGGCTGGCGCGTTTGATGTCGTCGAGCAGGGTGCGTGGGCTCGGGCCGGTCTGGGCGGCGCGGTGGATTGCCGGTTGCCAGCGGGCGCGCCACCAGAGGCCGAAGCCGAGCAGGGTGGTGCAGGCGAGGATCAGCGTGCTGAGCTTCCACCACCACAGGGTGTCGTTGTCGGGCGTGCTCGGTTGCAGGGTGCCGGCCGGGGTGTCGATTTGCAGGCTGGGGTTGTTCGCCACTTGCAGGGTGCGCGCGGGCAGGCTGCTGTGTTCGAGGTGGTCTTCGAAGGTGTTCCACCAGACCACGTCGACGGTTGGCAGGTCGATCGCGCCGCTGCGGCTTGGCACCAGGGCTTCGCGTTCTTCGCGGCTGCCGATGATGCCGCGGTCGCTGCTCTGGTTGCTCAGCACCGGTTGATCGGGGTAGCGGCGCAGGCCGTTGACGTCGGTGGCGGGCAGGGCTGGGAGTTGGGAGCTGGCGAGGCCTTCGACTTTCAGGGTCAGGCTGCGGGTCAGGGAATCGCCGACCTGGGTGTGATCCGGTTCCGGGCTCCAGCTTTCGCTGAGGCTGAGGTTGCGCGCCGGCAGCCATGGTGCATCGACCGGGTAGGTTAGCGGTTTCGGTTTGACCGTCAGCGGAATCGACGCCGAGCTCACTCGCATCAGTTTGCCGGGCTTGGGCCCCGAGGCGTCTGCCGATGGCGCGGTATCGACCAGCGTGGCGCTGAAGGTCTGCGGGGCGATCGTCAGCAGGCCGCTGTGTTGCGGGTAGATCGCGTAGCGCATCTCGATCACGCCGTGGCGCAGGCCATTGATGTCTTTTTCGTAGGTGCGCGTGTCACCAAGTTGTTCGATGCGCGCATCGGCGATTTGCAGCGGGCTCAGGCTGCTGTCGTCGTACAGCGAGACTGAATGATAGATGCGCAGGGTCAGGATGGCCTGGGCCTGCACGTAAACGCTGGTCTGATCGAGGCTGGCTTCGATGAACACCGGATCAAGGCTGTTGTTGTCTTCGCGGTTGTCGCTGGCGATCACCTGCACGGTGATCGGCTGGCTCTGCGCTTCGCCCAGTTGCAGCGGCGGAATCACTACGCTGCCATTTTCTTTCGGCAGCAGGGTGATGATCCAGCGTGTGGTCGCGCGGTTGTCGCCGTTGAGGGTGTTGAGCTGGTTGACCTGGCGCGTGCCGCGCACTTCGAACAACGCTTCCAGCGCCGACAGATCGGGCTTGCCGAACTGGGTGACGTCGTCAGTTTCGAGGGTGAGCTCGACCGTCTCGCCGGAGTTCAGGCGACTGCGATCCACGCTGGCGGTCAGCTCGGCCGCCTGAGCGGTGGCCGTGCAGAACAGCAGGGGCAGCAAGAGAGCGGTGAAGCGGGTCATCGATTGTTTTCCTGATCCTGATGTTGTTGCTGTTCGTACCAGAATTTGCGCCTGAGCAGTTCGCCCGGGTCGTCCGGGATCTTGCCCAGCCATTGCTCGAGCGCCTGACGCTGCTCGCCTTCGAGGTTGTTCTCGCTCGGGCGCAGGGTCGGCACCGTGTCGGTTTCCTCTTCCTCGTTGCTGCCGGGGATTTCATTGGGGCCGGGCAGCGGCGGGGCGGTCGGCGGCGGTTCGCTGGCCGACTCGGCCGGTTGCGCCTCGCTCTGGGTTTCACTGCTCACCGCCGGAGGTGGCGCGGTAGTGGGCGAGGGCTCATCGCCGGGCAGACTTTGTTCATTCGGCTGGTTGTCCGGTTCGGGCGGCGGCGGGGCGTTTTTCTGCTTCAGCAGGTTTTCCACCAGCGCCTTGTTGGTCTGCGCCGGACGCAGATCCGGTTGCAGTTCCAGCGCCTGTTCGTAGGCATCGATCGCCGCTTCCAGCTCGCCACTTTTTGCCAAGGCGTTGCCACGATTGTAGTGGGCGCGGGCATCGCTGCCCTCGGCAAAACGCTGAGCGGCGCCACTGTAGTCGCCGGCCTCGTACAACGCCACCCCTTGCCATTGATGATCATCGAAATGCTGCGCGGCTTCGGCCGGGCGCTTCTGCTTGAGCAGATGCAAACCTTGCTGGTCGGGGCGCAACCACAAGTCTTCGAAGTCGAAAGCGTAGCTCGGTTGCGGCAGGCAGCAAAGCAGCGGCAGGCAGAACAGCCAGCCACGGCGCCCGGCACACGCAGCCAGCAACAACAGCGGCAACAGCAGCCAATAGCCCTGATCGGCCCACGTATCGAGGCGCACGGTCTGGCCGTCGTCGCGCAGGCTGCGCGGGCCGTTGAGCAAACCGAGGGCGCCAAGATCAGCCTCGTCGAGACGCGCCGGGTGATACTCGCCGCCGACGCTGTTGAGGAATGTCGCCAGACCAGGACTGTCGAGTTGCGGCACGCGGATCGCGCCTTGCTCGTCCTTGAGGAAACTGCCGTCCTCCTGGGCAATCGGCGCACCTTCGGCGGTGCCGATGCCGAGCATCAGCAGTTGCGTCGACTCGCCATTCAGCGCGCGGCGGATACCGCGCCGTTCTTCTTCATTGAGCGACGAACCGATCAGCAGAATCCGTCCCTGTCCCAGCGCACCTTGCTTGAGCAACGCCAGCGCCTTGTCCACGGCCAGATCGGCGCGGTGGCCGGCTTCCGGCATCAGCGACGGCTTCAGCGCGTCGAGCAGGTTGCGGCTGGTGGCCAGATCATCCGACAGCGGCACCAGCGTGTGCGCGCTGCCGGCATAAACGACGATGGCGGTCTGCGCGTCGCTGCGCGCCTGCAACAGGTCGAACAGCTTGCGCCGCGCCTGTTCCAGACGTGTCGGCGGCGAGTCGGTGGCGAGCATTTCCGGCGTCAGTTCGAGCACCACCACCAGCGGATCGGCGGGTTTCTGGCTGGTCTGTTCGACGCGCTCCCAGCTCGGCCCGAGCAAGGCCAGAATGGTCAGCAACCACGCCACGCCAAGGGCGATCCACGGCAGTTTGCTCTGGCGCCCGCTGCCGCCACTGAGCAGCGCAGCGTGAAATGCTGGCGGCAGAATCATCTGCCAGCGACCGGCGCGTTTCTGTCGGTGCCAGAGTTGCCAGAGCAGCCAGCCGAGCAGCGGCAACAGCAACAGCCACCAAGGGCGGAACCAGTGCGGCCAGAGCGCGATCATCGGCGCCTCCGCAGGCGCAAACGCTGCAAGCGCTGACGCCAGTCCGGCAACGGACTTTGCAAATACAGTTGCTTGGTAAACAGGCGTTGCAGCGGGTTATCCGGCCACAGCTCACGGACGACCAGCAACAGACTCAACCACAGCGCCAGCGCCAGCGGCCAGTGATACAAGGCCTGCGCCGGGCGTGCCTGAGTCGGTTGCTGAGTCACCGGTTCGAGTTGGTCAAGAGTGTCCTTGATCGCTTGCAACTCCAAGCCGTCGTGGGCGCGGAAGTACTGGCCGCCGGTGATTTCGGCGATGGCTTTGAGCGCCGGTTCATCCAGATCAAGGCTCGGATTGACCCCGAGCAGGCCGGTCGAGCCGCTGTCCTCGGGATTGGCGC
>NZ_RAZO01000281.1:1453-2913 GCF_004307535.1 Pseudomonas sp. Sample_9 | reverse complement strand
AGGCTCGGATTGACCCCGAGCAGGCCGGTCGAGCCGCTGTCCTCGGGATTGGCGCCGATGCCGATCGGATAGATTCTGACGCCTTCGCTGGCGGCCAGTTTTGCCGCAGTCAGCGGATTGATTTCTCCGCCGTTGTTGGCGCCGTCGGTGACCAGAATCAGCACGCGACTTTGTGCCGGGCGCAGGCGCAGGCGTTTCAGGGCCAGGCCGATGGCATCGCCGATCGCCGTGTTCTTGCCGGCGATGCCGATCCGCGCCTCGTCGAGCCAGACGCGTACGGTGCGCCGGTCAAAGGTCAGCGGCGCTTGCAGGTAGGCCTGACTGCCAAACAGGATCAAACCAACGCGGTCGCCGTCGCGGCTTTCGAGGAAATCACCGAGCAAGTGCTGCACCAGCGACAGGCGACTGACTTCTTCGTCTTGCCACTGCATGTCGGGGAAATCCATCGAGCCGGAAACATCCACCGCTACCAGCAGATCACGGCCACTGGCGGCAATCGGCAGCGGTTCGCCGAGCCATTGCGGGCGCGCGGCGGCGATCAGCAAAATCAGCCACAACAGGATAAACGGCGCCTGCTGCCGCCAGGCCGGCAAGTTGGCGCGGGCGCGGCGGCGGGCGAGGCCTTCGAGGTCGGCGAGGAAACTGACTTTGAGCGCCGGCTCGCCGCTGTCGGCCACCGGCAGGACCAGACGCATCAACCACGGCAGCGGCAACAGCACGAAGATCCAAGGCCAGGCGAACTCAAACATGTTTGCGAATCCACGTGTCGACCGCTTGGGTCAGGCCGGCGATGGCTTTGTCGTCGAGTTTGCATTCCGGCTTGTACGCGCCTTCGACCAGCACCATCCAGCGCGTCAGGCCGGCAGCGGGACAGCGGTTATCGAGGAAGGCCAGCCATTTGCGGCCGTTGAGGGTGTGGCTCTGGCTGTACGGATAGTGGTTGCGGCACAGGCGTTTGAGCAGGCCGTTGAGTTGTTGCAGCCAGGCACCGGCAGGTGCGCCGTCGTAAGGCTTGGGCATTTGCGCCAGTTCGGCGAGCGCGGCGATGCGCACCGGGTCCAGCGGCTGCTCGGCGCGCACCACCGGGCGTTTCTTCATCGGGATGAAGCGGCGCAGCTTCCACACGGCAAAACCCAGCAGCGGCAACAGCAGAAGCAGCAGCCACCAGCCCGGCGCCGGCGGCCAGAAGGCGATCGGCGGCGGCGAGATCAGCGGTTGCAGTTGGTCGAGGCCGTTCATCGACCTTTCCCCGGACGCTGCGGATTCAGGAACTCGCGCATCTGCTCGACCATTTCGCTCTGCGTGCTCAACGGCATCAGCAGCACCCGCAGCTTTTGCGCGAGCAATTCCCAACGGGCGATGCGCGCTTCGGCCTGGGCGCGGTAGGTCTGGCGCAGGTCGAAATTCAGCGTGTCGATTTCCAGCTGCGCGCCACGCTCGGCGAAGCGCAGCAGGCCGGC
>NZ_RAZO01000281.1:0-1353 GCF_004307535.1 Pseudomonas sp. Sample_9 | reverse complement strand
GCCGCCAGTACCGATTTGAACATCAGCCCCGAGCCGAAAAACAGCCGCGTGCTTTGCTCGACCATGATGAAAATCGGTCGCTCGCGCTCTTCGTGGAACAGCTTGGTGTGCGGTTCCTGCGTGCGCGCAGTGACGCGCCAGTCGATGGTGCGCACATCGTCACCGGCCTGATACACCCGCACCTGATCGAAGTCGACGCCACGGCCACGGAATTTCGAGTGATGCAGGCCGATCAGCGGGCTGCGCTGACTCGGCGTGGAAAACAGTTGCACCTCGCGCACGCGGTGACGCATCTCGATCAGCTCGGCGAGGCTGATGCGGATACCGGGTTCGGAGGGCAGGGCGGCGTTCATGGGGGTCAAGCGACGGCGACGACGTCGAGAATCCGCTGCACCACGCGATCCTGATCGATGCCAGCGGCTTCGGCTTCGAACGACAGAATGATGCGATGGCGCAACACGTCGAACAGTACGGCCTGAATGTCTTCCGGGCTGACGAAATCGCGACCGGCCAGCCAGGCGTGGGCGCGGGCGCAGCGATCGAGGGCGATCGAACCGCGCGGACTGGCACCGTAGGCGATCCACTCGGCCATTTCCGGGTCGAACTTGGCCGGGTTGCGCGTGGCCATGACCAGTTGCACCAGGTATTCCTCCACGGCGTCGGCCATGTACAAACCGAGGATTTCCTTGCGTGCAGCGAAAATCGCCTGCTGGCTGACCCGGCGCTCGGGCTTGGTCTCACCGTTCAGCGCCTCGCCACGGGCCTGCTGGAGGATGCGCCGTTCGACAGCGGCGTCAGGGAAACCGATCTTGACGTGCATGAGGAAACGGTCGAGCTGGGCTTCCGGCAGCGGATAGGTGCCTTCCTGTTCGATCGGGTTCTGCGTGGCCATCACCAGAAACAGCGGCGACAGCTCATAGGTGCTGCGGCCGACACTGACCTGGCGCTCGGCCATTGCTTCGAGCAAGGCCGATTGCACCTTGGCCGGCGCACGGTTGATTTCGTCGGCCAGCACCAGGTTGTGGAAGATCGGCCCTTGCTGGAAGACGAAACTGCCGGTTTCCGGACGGTAGATTTCGGTGCCGGTGATGTCGGCCGGCAGCAGGTCGGGGGTGAACTGAATTCGATGGAACTGGGCTTCGATGCCCTCGGCGAGTTCTTTGATCGCTTTGGTCTTGGCCAGACCGGGTGCGCCCTCGACCAGCATATGGCCGTCGGCGAGCAGGGCGATGAGCAAACGCTCGATGAGTTTTTCCTGGCCGAGAATCTGCGTTGAAAGAAAGGTTCGCAGCGCCAGCAGCGCTTCACGATGTTCCATCGGTGACTGTTCCTGGAAAGGGGGTGGCCGGGGCG
>NZ_RAZO01000077.1:0-10863 GCF_004307535.1 Pseudomonas sp. Sample_9 | reverse complement strand
CCGCCGTTTCGCGACCCAGAGCCTTCGGCCGTGTCGCGCTGCGGAATAAAACGATGCCAGGTTTGCGTCCCCCGGATGGGAATAGACCCTTTGCGTGTTGGTACGACGGTTCCAGCACTTTCTGCCTGAACAGATTAGAGAAACGACCATGCATAACGTCGTCATCAGCGGCACCGGCCTGTACACACCGGCCAACAGCATCTCCAACGAAGAGCTGGTGCAGTCTTTTAATACCTACGTCGCCCAGTTCAACGCCGATAACGCCGAGGCCATTGCCAGCGGCGAAGTCCAGGCCCTGACCGAATCCAGCGCCGCGTTCATCGAAAAGGCCTCGGGCATCAAGAGCCGCTTTGTCATGGACAAGGACGGCATCCTCGATCCGCAACGCATGGCCCCGCGCCTGCCCGAGCGTTCCAACGATGAATGGTCGGTGCTCTGCCAGATGGCCGTTGGCGCTGCCGAACAAGCCCTGCAACGAGCCGGCAAAACCGCAGCCGATATCGACGGCGTGATCGTCGCCTGCTCCAACCTGCAACGCGCTTACCCGGCCATCGCCATCGAAGTCCAGGAAGCGCTGGGCATCGAAGGTTTCGGTTTCGACATGAACGTGGCGTGTTCTTCCGCCACCTTCGGCATCCAGGCCGCCGCCAACAGCGTACAGCTTGGCCAGGCGCGGGCGATCCTGATGGTCAACCCGGAGGTCTGCACCGGGCACCTGAACTTCCGTGATCGCGACAGCCATTTCATCTTCGGCGATGCCGCGACTGCGGTGATCATCGAGCGCGCGGATCTGGCGACGTCCAAGTACCAGTTCGACGTGGTCAGCACCAAACTGCTGACCAAGTTCTCCAACAATATCCGCAACAACTTCGGCTTCCTCAACCGTGCGGCGGAAGAGGGCATCGGTGCCCGCGACAAGCTGTTCGTGCAGGAAGGCCGCAAGGTGTTCAAGGACGTGTGCCCGATGGTCGCCGAACTGATTGGCGAGCACCTGGAAGAGAACCAGCTCAACGTCGGCGACGTGAAGCGTTTCTGGCTGCACCAGGCCAACTTGAGCATGAACCACCTGATCGTGCGCAAGCTGCTCGGCCGCGAAGCTACCGAAGAAGAAGCCCCGGTGATTCTCGACAGCTACGCCAACACCAGCTCGGCCGGTTCGGTCATCGCGTTTCACAAATATCAGGATGATCTGGCCTCGGGTTCGCTGGCGGTGCTCAGTTCGTTTGGTGCCGGTTATTCGATCGGTAGCGTGTTGCTGCGCAAGCGCTGAAACAGGTTAATTTCCCCTTAATCGCGTCGATCTTTCCTACATTCGAAGCGGCTGAAACGCTGTAATTTTTCGGACGTCGCGGCAGGTGCACACCTGCCGCGTTCATTTTCGAAGTCCGGACAAGGGGATTGATGGATGGCGGCTGACGACACCCAACTGCTCACGCGCTTGCTGGCGGGGGAGCAAAAGGCTTTCAAGGAACTGGTCACCACATATCAGAGCGCCATGCGTGCGGTGGCTTACGCGATTGTCGGCCAGCGTCATGTCGAGGAAGTGGTGCAGGATGCCTGGCTGTCGGTGGTGCGCCATCTGGCCAGCTTCGAAGGCCGTTCCAGCCTCAAGACCTGGTTGCTGACCATTACCGCCAATTCGGCCAAGAGTCGCTACAAGCTCAATCGCCGCGAAGTCCTGCTCGACGACCTGCCATCGCCCCACGGCACCATCGGTGACGATCGCTTCTCTTCCAGCGATGGCCACTGGCTGGTCGCGCCATTTGCCTGGCACCAGGACACCCCCGAAGCGCTGCTGACTGAAAACGAACTGCGCGAATGCCTCGAACACACGTTGCTGAGTCTGTCCGAGTTGCAGAGCAGTGTCCTGCTGTTGCGCGAACGCCAGGGCCTGGAGCTGGAAGAGATCTGTAATCTTCTGGAGATCTCGCTCTCCAATGTCCGCGTGCTGCTGCACCGGGCACGCTTGAAGGTCTTTGCGACCGTGGAACATTTTGAGGAGACAGGAGAATGTTGACCTGCAAGGAGCAAGTGGCACGATCCAGCGATTATCTCGACGGCCAACTGAGCTTTCGCGAGACGCTGATGGTGCGTCATCACCTGTTGTTCTGCCCCAACTGCCGGCGCTTCATGCGGCAGATGCGCGTGATGCAGGCGACGCTAAAGGCGTTGCCGGAACAAGCGGACGAGAATGTCGATGCGCTGGCCAAGCGCTTGGCCGAGCAACGACGAAAAGACAACCCCCTGTAGGAGCTGACGAGTGAAACGAGGCTGCGATCTTTTGATCTTGTTTTCAGGATCAAGATCAAAAGATCGCAGCCTTCGGCAGCTCCTACAGGGGCAGCTTCAAGCTTCAAGCCTCAAGCTGCAAGTAAAGGCATTCACTCGCAACTCTTGGCTTGCAGCTTGCAGCTTGCAGCTGTTTTCCTAGAACTTCGCTTCAGCATCCAGCTGCAGGGTGTTGGCATCTGCATCGCGCTGGCTGCGGCTGGCGAAGTCGGCCTTGGTCAGGAAGTACGTGGCGCCGACGGCGAAGTTCTTGTCGATGTCGTAGCCGACCTTGAACTTGTGCCCGCGCGAACCGGTGGTGCCGTTGGCGAAGTCGGAGTCGGTGAAAGCGCCGACCACGGCGTTGCGCTGCACGTCGCGGTAGTTGTAGTCGAGGTTGAAGCCGAACACTTTCGACTTGGCGCCGAGCAACCATGCGGTGTCCTGATCGGTCACGGCATCGTTGTTTTTCACGTACTGGCCGTAGAACGACAGTGGCATTGGCAGGCCGCCGATGTCGATCTGGCTGAACCCTTCATACAGACGGAATTCGTTGTTCGCCGAGTTGCCGTTGACTGCCAATGCGCACGGCGTCGAGGTGCCGGTGCAGCGGCTGTCTTCGTCGTTCTGGTAGGCGTAGACGCTGCCGCCGACGGTCATTTTCAGGTTGTCGGTGATGTTGAAGCGGCTGCCCAACTGGCCAGCGGTCAGGCGCAGGTCGTGGCGAAATTGCACGCCGTCGCCGTCAACGTTGTCCTTGAGGTTGTAGTTACCCAGGCTGCCGAACAGTTCGGCGCTGCCGCCCAGTGGGTATTTGTAGGTAACGGCCAGACCTTCCGGGTTGATGTCGCTGTCCCAGATCACGTCGCCCATGCTTACCCACGGTTGCAGCATCTTGCCGCCGATAACGTGCAGGTTCTTGATCTGATCCGGGTGGTAGTCGATGTAGCCGAGGTCGAGCCAGATCTGCTTCTTGTCGAAGTAGTTGTCCTGATCCTGGTTGGTCGAGCGCGCGTCATCACCGCCGCCGGTGGCGATACGGATACCGGTGTCGACTTGCGGGTTGATCTCGGTATAGGCGCCCAGACGCGCACGGATACGCTGGCGATCCTTGTCGCGGCCGCCGTTGTTCGGCTCGCCGTCGATCTTGATGGTTTCCTGACGGATACGTACGTCGCCCTTGAACTGGGTCTTGGCGGCCCAGGCCAGTTTCTGATCGAACAGGCTCTGTTCGTTGGTCTTCTTCGCGACCGCCGCCACTTGTTCGTTGGTTTCCTGCTGCGCCTGTTGGGCGATTTGCTGAGCCTTCTGATCCTTGGCCAGTTCTGTTTGCAGCTCGATGTACTGCGCCTGGGAAATCGACCCGTTGGCCTTGAGCATGTCGAGCAGTTTGGCGTCGACTGCAGCACTGGCCGGAACGCTCATGGCCAGCAACAAGCCGCCGCACAGGGCCGCTGCAGTTTTCGTGGAAGCAAGACGCATAGCAATCTCCGAAGATGAAGGGGATGGCTGAACCATCCTGGGCACAACCGGCCTGAAGGCCGGAAAACTGTGTCCGGGTTAGAACCCGGCGCTCTAAAAACAGGCGCCAGTATCGCGATGGTTTATGACAGAGCGGTGGCACAGTGATGGCAGGTTGATGACGATGCGGATCAGGCGTGAACTATCGACCTAGAGCGCTGTCGGCCGATTGAGCGTGTGCAACCGGGTCGCGATCAGCGATACTCGCCGGGCTTTGTCGCCAAGCTGTGGAGTGCCAGTGAATGCCGTTGCAACGCCTGCAAGACCTGTCAGAAATCGCCCCGGCCACCTGGGATGCGCTGGTCCCGGACAACCAGCCGTTCCTGCGCCACGCATTCCTCAGTGCGCTGGAAGACAGCGGCAGTGTCGGCCCGCATTCAGGCTGGCAGCCCGAGCATTTGCTGCACATCGAAGATGATCGACTGATCGCCGCACTGCCCAGTTATCGCAAGTGGCATTCGTACGGCGAGTACGTCTTCGATCACGGTTGGGCCGACGCCTGTGCCCGCGCCGGCATCGATTACTACCCCAAACTGTTGACAGCCGTGCCGTTCAGCCCGGTAAGCGGCCCGCGCTTGCTGGCGGCGAAGGTCGAAGACGGTTTCGAACTGCTCAAAAGCCTGCCGGGTTATCTGCAGATCGAGGAACTGTCCAGCGCGCACATCAATTTCACTGATCCGTTTACCGATGCGGCGATGGCCGAGCAACCGGGCTGGCTGCAGCGCATCGGCTGTCAATATCACTGGCAGAACCGTGAATACCGCGACTTTCAGGACTTCCTCGACGCCCTCAGCTCACGCAAGCGCAAGCAGATGCGCAAGGAACGCGAGCAGGTGGCGGGGCAGGGCTTTGAGTTCGAGTGGCTGGAGGGGCGTGAGCTGGACGAGGCACAGTGGGATTTTGTGTACGCCTGCTATGCCAACACCTACGCGGTGCGGCGGCAGGCGCCGTACCTGACGCGCGAGTTCTTCAGCCTGCTGGCCGAACGCATGCCTGAAGCGATTCGGGTGGTTCTTGCCAAACAGGGCTCACGGCCGGTGGCGATGGCGTTCAGCCTGGTCGGTGGCGACAGTTTCTACGGGCGTTATTGGGGCTGCCTGGCCGAGTTTGATCGGCTGCATTTCGAGACGTGTTTCTATCAGGGCATGGATTACGCGATCGCCCATGGCATCCAGCGTTTCGATGCCGGGGCGCAGGGCGAGCACAAGTTGATTCGCGGCTTTGAACCGGTGATCACCCATTCCTGGCATTACCTGCGCCATCCGGGGTTGAAGGCGGCGGTGAAGGATTTCCTCCAGCAAGAGCGTGCCGGGGTTCTGGCCTATGCCGAAGAGGCCCGCACCGCGTTGCCCTATCGCCAAACCTAGTTCCAGATCCCCTGTGGGAGCGAGCCTGCTCGCGAAAGCGTCGGGTCAGTTGACGAATTTGTCGCTGATCCATCGCATTCGCGAGCAGGCTCGCTCCCACAGTTTTTTCACCGCACCGCCAGGCATCAATCGATGCCGACAAACCCTCCGGTCTGGTGCGCCCACAACCGTGCATACAAACCACGATGCGCAAGCAGTTCGGCGTGGGTGCCGCTCTCGGCGATCTTGCCGTTTTCCAGCACCACCAGACGGTCCATGCGCGCGATGGTCGAGAGACGGTGGGCGATGGCGATCACGGTTTTGCCCTGCATCAGGGTCTCGAGGCTTTCCTGAATCGCTGCTTCGACTTCCGAATCCAGCGCCGAGGTGGCTTCGTCCATAATCAGGATCGGCGCGTCCTTGAGCAGCACCCGCGCGATCGCGATGCGCTGGCGCTGACCACCGGACAGTTTCACCCCGCGCTCACCGACATGCGCATCGAAACCGCTGCGGCCTTCAGCGTCGGACAGCAGTGGAATGAACTCATCGGCGCGAGCCTTGTGCACTGCCTCCCACAGCTCGGCATCGGTGGCATCCGGTTTGCCGTAGAGCAAGTTGTCGCGGATCGAACGGTGCAGCAGCGAGGTGTCCTGGGTGATCATGCCGATCCGCGCGCGCAGGCTTTCCTGGCCGACTTCGGCAATGTTCTGCCCATCGATCAGGATGCGCCCGCCCTCGACGTCGTACAGGCGCAGCAACAGGTTGACCAGGGTCGATTTGCCGGCGCCGGACGGGCCGATCAAGCCGATTTTCTCCCCAGGTTTTATCGTCAGATTGAGGTCGCCGATGATCCCGCGCTTCTTGCCGTAGTGAAAATTCACGTGCTCGAAACGCACTTCGCCCGAGGCCACGGCCAGCGGTTTGGCCTGCTCGCGGTCGGTGACGCTGACCGGTTGCGAGATGGTGCGCAGACCGTCCTGGACCATACCGATGTTTTCGAAAATGCCGGTGACTACCCACATGATCCAGCCGGACATGTTGACGATACGAATCACCAGGCCGGTGGCCAGGGCAATCGCGCCGACGGTGATCAGCGACTGCGTCCACAGCCACAATGCCAGCGCGGTGGTGCCGACAATCAGCAGGCCGTTCATGGTAGTAATCGCCACGTCCATGCTGGTCACCACGCGACCGGCCATTTGCGCTTTGACGGTCTGTTCTTCGATGGCTTCCTTGGCGTAGTGCTGTTCGAAGTTGGTGTGGGCAAACAATTTCAGCGTGGCGATGTTGGTGTAGCCATCGACGATGCGCCCCATCAATTTCGAGCGCGCGTCAGAGGCTTCCACCGAACGCTCTTTCACGCGCGGCACGAAGTAATACAGCGCGCCGATGTAAGCGACGATCCAGGTCAGCAACGGGATCATCAGGCGCCAGTCGGCCTCGGCGAACAGCACCAGCGAACTGATCGCATAGATCACCACGTGCCACAGCGCGTCGACCGCTTGCACGGCAGAATCGCGCAGCGAGTTGCCGGTCTGCATGATGCGCTGGGCAATGCGCCCGGCGAAGTCGTTCTGGAAGAAATTCAGGCTCTGCTTGAGCACGTAACTGTGGTTCTGCCAGCGGATCATGCTGGTCATGCCGGGGCTCAGGGTCTGATGCACAAGCAGGTCGTGCAGGGCAAAGAAGATCGGTCGCAGCACCAGGGCAACCACCAGCATCCAGGTCAATTCGAGGGCGTGGTCGCTGAAAAAATTCGGGTTGGGCGTGCCTTGCGCCAGATCGATGATGCGGCTCAGGTAGCTGAACAACGCTACTTCGATCAACGAGGCAAACAGGCCGATAACGAGCAGGGCAGCGAAACTCGGCCAGACCTGCTTCAGGTAATAGACGTAGAAGGGCCAGACGCGGTCCGGCGGGGACGCCGTCGGGGCGTCGCGGAAGATATCGATCAGTTGTTCGAAACGGCGATAGAGCATCAGATAACCGCCCGGAATCCGGGCTCTCCTTTTATCAGTGCGAGCGGCGCAGGCTCAGCCGGGCGCCGCTCGATATGCCCGGCGAAACTCAGTCGATGCGCTTGGCCGACTTGATGATCACAGGGTCGACAGGCACGTTCTGCATGCCTTGTTTGGTGGTGGTCTGTGAGTTGACGATGATGTCCACGATGTCCATGCCCTTGACCACTTTGGCGAACACCGCGTAACCGGCGTCGCGACCCGGGTCGAGGAACGCGTTGTCGGCGACGTTGATGAAGAACTGGCTGGTCGCCGAATCAGGGTTGGAAGTACGCGCCATCGACAGGGTGCCGCGAACGTTGTGCAGGCCATTGCTGGCCTCGTTCTTGATCGGCGCCTTGGTTTCTTTCTGTTGCATCTGCTGGGTGAAGCCGCCGCCCTGAGCCATGAAGCCCGGGATCACGCGGTGGAAAATGGTGTTGTTGTAGAAGCCGCTGTCGACGTATTCAAGGAAGTTCTTCGTGCTGATCGGTGCCTTGACCGGGTCCAGTTCGATTTCGATCTGGCCGTTGGTGGTGTCCAGCAGAACGTGCGGTGCCTTGGCCGGCGTGGCAGCCATCAGGTTGGCAGCAAACAGCACGGTACCAGCGGCGAGGGCGAGTTTTTTCAGCATGGGTCAGTGATCCTGAGAGTGAAGGTCGGCTGTGGCGAGAAAATCCAGCAGCGTGTGATTGAAGCGTTCGGGTTGATCGAGCGGGGTGGCATGGCGCGAATCGGCGATGACCACCAGCCGCGCATCCGGCAGCAGTTTTACATAGGTTTCTTTCAGCGCAACCGGTGTGTAGTCACGGTCGGCAGTGACGATGAGCGTTGGACAGGACACCCGGGAAAGTCGTTCCTGAACGCCCCAGCCAACAATCGCATCGAAGCTGGCGAGATAAGCACGTTTGTCGTTTTTTGCCCAGCGTTCGGCCATTTTCCGTCGCAGATCGGCCTGTTCCGGCTTGGGGAAAAGTTTGCTGCCGAGGGCTTTGCCGATGGTTTCGAGACTGAGCAGGCGCATCAGGCTCCAGCGTTTGAACCACTGCCAATAATCATCGCGGCTGCGCAATTTGACCTGTGGTGCGCTGTTGACGATGGTCAGGCTCTTGAGCACCTGCGGCTGATCGACGGCCAGTTGAAAACCGATCATCCCGCCCATCGACAGCCCGACATAGTGCACCGGGCCGAGGCGCAGGTGTTCGATCAACGCGAGCAGATCCGCGCTGAACCTGGCGATGCTGTAGCGCTCGCGGGGTTTGTCCGAGCGCCCGTGGCCGCGTATGTCCGGGACGATCACCCGGTAGTGCGCGGCCAGTGCCGGGATCTGCATTTCCCAGTCCAGGGTGCTCGAGCCGAGCCCGTGAACCAGCAGCAACGGCGCACCGTGGCCATATTCCTCGTAGTGCAGGTTGCAACCTTCGTGCTCGAAATACGCCATCGGTGAACTCCGTGTCAGGCTTGTTCAGGTGCGGCAAACGGTGCGTCCAGCGGCAAGGTGTCGAAGGTGCGCAGCAGTTCGATGAGGATTTGCGTGGCCGGGCCCAAGGGTTTGTCCTTGTTCGAATACAGATAGAAACTCGAATTGCGGCTGCCGCCTCGGTCCAACGGTAGCAGCTTGAGCGAACCATCCTTGAGTTCGCGGTCGATCATGTGCCGCGGTAGCCAGGCAAAGCCCAGGCCGCTGCTGACAAAGGTCGCGGCGGTGGCGAGGCTGCCGACGGTCCAGCGCTGTTCGGCGCCGAGCCAGCCGACATCGCGCGGCTGCTGGCGGCCGGAATCGCGGATAACCACTTGCATCTGGGTTTCCAGATCCTGAAAGCTCAGTTCGCGGTTGAGCCGATGCAGCGGGTGGTCAGGGTGGGCGACGGCAACGAATTCGACATCACTCAATTCCGCACCGAGGTAACCGGGAATGCTCAGGCCGGTGATCGCCAGATCCGCCACGCCTTCGAGCAGCACTTCTTCGACCCCCGACAACACTTCCTCGCGCAGACGCACGCGGCAGCCGCGACTCTGCGGCATGAACGCGGTCAGGGCGCGGACGATCCGCGCGCTCGGGTAGGCCGCATCGACCACCAGCCGCACTTCCGCTTCCCAGCCTTGCTCCATGTGATGGGCAAGGTCTTCGAGTTGGCTGGCCTGTTTGACCAATTGCCGCGAACGGCGCAGCAATACCCCGCCGGCCTCGGTGAGCACGGCTTTGCGCCCGTCGATGCGCAGCAACGGCACGCCGAGCTGATCCTGCATGCGGGCGACGGTGTAGCTCACCGACGATTGCGAGCGGTGCAGGGCCTCGGCGGCCTGGGCGAATCCGCCGTGGTCGACCACGGCCTGCAACGTTCGCCATTGATCAAGGGTCACGCGGGGCGCTTTCATCAATAGCTCCTCTTGTCCTAAGCTGGCCGTCCCTCATGGAGACTGCCGAATGAAAAAATTCTGTTGTGTGGTGCTGGCGCTGCTGCCGTTGACCGCGTTTGCCTATCCGATCGATGTGCAAAAGGATCTCAACGGCATGAAGATCGACTACGAGACGTACGACACGGACAATGACATCGGCTCGATCCGTGTGGCCAATTACGGTGATGTCGACGCGACCTGCCGTGCGGTGTTCAGCAACGGCCCGGAAGCACCGCGCACGCGCAGCATCGATGTGCCGGCCGGCAAGCATAAAAACGCCACGGCCAAGTTCACCCGCGAGATCATCAAGCTGCGCATCAAACTGACCTGCACCCCGAAATAACGCTATTTCCCTGTGGGAGCGAGCCTGCTCGCGAAGACGGAGCGTTATCCAGAGATGATGTGACTGAACATTCCGCTTTCGCGAGCAGGCTCGCTCCCACAGGGGATATGGGTTTAGCTTATAAACGAATTTATCGATGGATTACAGCGGATATTTGCGCTTTTTCATCGATTCAGCTCTGTTTAACCTTCACTCCATCGACTTACAACATTCTCGGATGGAGGCTACACACCATGTCCCGCGTTCTGATCATCGAAAGCAGTGCCCGCCAGCAAGACTCGGTTTCCCGTCAACTGACCCAGACCTTCATCGCTCAGTGGAAAGCCGCGCACCCTGCCGATCAGATCACCGTGCGTGACCTCGCCGCGAACCCGGTGCCGCATCTGGACGCCAACTTGCTGGGCGGCTGGATGAAACCCGCCGAGCAGCGCAACGACAGCGAACAGGCGTCGCTGGATCGTTCCAACGAATTGACTGATGAGCTGCTTGCCGCCGACGTGCTGGTGATGGCCGCACCGATGTACAACTTTGCGATCCCGAGCACGCTCAAGGCCTGGCTCGACCATGTGCTGCGTGCCGGGGTGACCTTCAAGTACACCGAAACCGGTCCGCAGGGGCTGCTCGGCGGCAAGCGCGCCTTTGTCCTGACTGCTCGCGGTGGTGTGTATGCCGGTGGCCCGGCGGATCACCAGGAACCGTACCTGCGCCAGGTGATGGGTTTCATCGGCATCAACGACGTGACCTTTATCCATGCAGAGGGCATGAACCTGGGCGGTGACTTCCAGGAGAAGGGCCTGAATCAGGCCAACGCCAAATTGTCTCAGGTCGCTTGATCGGTTAATCGCCAGATAATCGCTGGATGGTCTAGTGACCTGGCGCAACCCCTTCAAGGCTTTACGCGCATCGAACCTCCCTTTGCACTTTTGCTCCTGAGTGCTGTAGCCCGATTGAACGCTTTAGCGAGATCGGGCTTTTTTTTGTCTGCGAT
>NZ_RAZO01000371.1:0-1191 GCF_004307535.1 Pseudomonas sp. Sample_9 | reverse complement strand
AAGAACGAGAAATCTTCCGCCCCACCCACCAGCGGTCCCTGCACCACGTCATCCTTGGCAGCCCACTTCAACGTCGGCAGCATTTTTTCGGTCAGTGCCGGGTTGTTAATGGTCGGGTCGTATTTTTCGATGATGGTGACGTCGGCCTTGGCGCCGCCGCTTTCCGCGATTTTCTCGATGGTCTGGCGCACGTCGCTGTGCAGTTTCTGGCGGATGCCGTAGTCGTAGGAGCGGATGGTGCCGGTCATGTCGAGTGATTCGGGGATGATGTTGTAGCGGGTGCCGCCGTTGATGGTGCCGATGCTGACCACCGACGGGAAGGACGAGATGTCGGTGCGGCGGCTGACCACGGTTTGCAGGCCGACGATGGTTTGTGCGCCGACGGTGATCGGATCGATGCCGTCCCACGGGCGGCCGGCATGGGTTTGTTTGCCGTGGATCTTGATGCGCAGGTCGTCGGAGCTGGCCAGGGTCGGGCCGGGGCGGTAGGCGATCTGGCCGGCGGGGACGCCGGCCCAGACGTGCAGGCCAAATACTGCGTCGGGTTTCGGCGATTTCATCACGCCTTCCTCGACCATCATCTTCGCGCCCCAGGTATTTTTGCCGTCGGGAATAAAATCGCTCGGACCTTCTTCGGCGGACTGGAAGTAGAACACTACTGTGCCGGGCAAGGTGTCGCGCATGCCCGTCAGAATTTTCGCTGCGCTGAGCAGGATCGCGGTGTGGGCGTCGTGGCCGCAGGCGTGCATGACGTCGACTTCCTTGTCGAGATACGTGCCTTTGGCTTTCGAAGCGAACGGCAGGTCCGAGACTTCCTTGACCGGCAGCGCATCCATGTCGGCGCGCAGGGCCACGGTCGGGCCGGGCAGGGCGCCTTTAAGAATGGCGACAACGCCGGTGCGGGCGACGCCGGTTTTCACTTCCAGGCCCATGGCTTGCAGCTGTTTGGCGACCAGTTCAGCGGTGCGATTTTCAGTGTTGCCAAGTTCTGGATGAGCGTGAAGGTCGCGGCGGGTTTCCAGCAGCTCCGGTTCGAGCTTCTGCGCCTGCTCGGCGATGCGCGTGCGGGCGCTGTCCATCGTCGCGGCACTGGCGTGGCTGGCGACCAGGGTGAGCAAAAGGGTCTGGGCAATGCGCGTCAGTTGCATGGGCTTCTCCTTGATTATTGTTGTTGGCTTCCTTGCCTGTGAC
>NZ_RAZO01000234.1:9117-11144 GCF_004307535.1 Pseudomonas sp. Sample_9 | reverse complement strand
TCTCCCCCACCAAAAAACTCCTCGGCGCGCCATCATTCAAACTCAATATCGCCACCGTCCCACTTCCTCCGGCGATCAACCCACTCACCTTGATGTCCACCGGTGCGGTCTCATTGGAGAACCACTGCAACGCCGGGCTATCACTTCTCGCCGCGAGCACTTGCGGTGCGGCTGCGGGGGTGTGGGATTCCGCCGAGGTCAGCAGCAGCGACGACCACGTCGCGACGCCCACCAGGGCGGCGAGCAGGGCCAGGGCCTGGACGGTTTGTGCCGGGGTAATCCGTGCGGTGAATTTCATGGGTTGTCGCTCCTTGTTGTCCCTGTTGCCAGCCTACGCGGCAATTCTCTCCGTTTTATTTCACATGCCTTACATGTTCGCCGGGCACGATGGGGTGGGACGCCAAGGAGCGCGTGGGTGATGAGCAGGCAGCAGGGTTTTACGTTGATCGAGTTGATGGTGGTGCTGGTGATTATTGGCATTGCCAGTGCGGCGATCAGTTTGAGTATCAGGCCCGATCCGTTGCAGTTGTTGCGCAAGGATGCCGAGCGGGTCGCGCAGTTGTTGCAGGTGGCGCAGGCCGAGGCTCGCGCGGATGGGCGGCCGATTGTGTGGGTGGCGGATGCCAAGGGGTTTCGGTTTGGGCGGCGTGGGGATGATGGCGTGGGGTTTGAGTCGTTCAAGGAGGATGCGCAGTTGCGCCCGCGTGCGTGGCAGAGCCCGAAGGTGGAGGTGCGTGTGGAGCCCCGGCAGACGGTGGTGCTGAATGCCGAGTGGATCAATCCGCCGTTGCGGCTGATTTTGTCGGATGGGGCCAATCGGCTGAGTGTGCTGCGCGATGGCAGTGGGCGGATCAGTATTCAATGAAGACTCAGCAAGGGTTCACTCTGATTGAGGTGATGGTCGCGATTCTGCTGATGGCGGTGGTGAGTCTGATTGCCTGGCGCGGGCTGGACAGTGTGACGCGGGCGGACAGTCATTTGCAGGCGAGCAGTGAGCAGAGCGATGGGTTGTTGCGGGTGTTGAATCAGTTGCAGCGTGATGTGGACATGCGCGCGGGGGTGGAGTTGAGTGAGCCGCGCAAGGTCGGGGCTGAGGATGAGGCGCCGACTGCGCCGCCGGCGGTGACGGTGCGCAGTAGTGATAGCAAGGGGTTTCGGCTGGACATTATTCGTAGCGCGGCGGATCAGCCGGGGGCGTTGCAGCGGGTTCGGTGGTGGGTCAAGGGGGATACGTTGTATCGGGCGGTGGCTGAGGCGCGCAGTCGCTATCCGTTGCCGGCGCCTGGGAATGGGGTTGCGGTGTTGAATGAGGTGAGTGATGTGCAGGTGCGGGTTTGGGAGGTGGACAAGGGATGGCGGCAGTTGAGTGGCAATCGGCGGGAGGATCCGTTGGGGTTGGAGATTCGGTTGAGTCGGGGGACTGTGCAGGGGGTGGAGAAGTATCGGCAGGTGATTGGGTTGTTGCAATAATTTGGCGGTCACCAAGCAAATGTGGGAGCGAGCTTGCTCGCGATTGCGGTGGGTCAGTCGATGTTTTTGCCACTGGGAGATCGCTTTCGCGAGCAAGCTCGCTCCCACAATTGGGTTGTGGGCGGTCAGTTGCAGGTTGGGTGGCTGTTAGGCCGTCATCGCTGGCAAGCCAGCTCCCACAGGGATTGAGTGCGACCGGAAGATATTGGTCAGTTGGGTAGCCGCTCTCGCGGGCAGGCTCGCTTCCATAGAAAGCAAGATCAAAAGATCGCAGCCTTCGGCAGCTCCTACATTGGGACTGGGTGTAGGCAGTTGTGAGGTTGGGTGGCTGTTAGGCCGTTATCGCTGGCAAGCCAGCTCCCACAGGGATTGAGTGCGACCGGGAGATATTGGTCAGCTGGGAGACCGCTTTCGCGAGCAGGCTCGCTCCCACAGGAAGCAAAAGCAAGATCAACAGATCGCGGCCTTCGGCGGCTCCTACATTTGGGTTGGGTGTAGGCAGTTGGGGATTGGGTGGCTGTTAGGCCGTCATCGCTGGCAAGCCAGCTCCCACAGAA
>NZ_RAZO01000234.1:0-9017 GCF_004307535.1 Pseudomonas sp. Sample_9 | reverse complement strand
TTGGGGATTGGGTGGCTGTTAGGCCGTCATCGCTGGCAAGCCAGCTCCCACAGAAGGCAGGATCAAGATCAGAAGATCGCAGCCTTCGGCAGCTCCTGCATTTGGATTGCGCTGGGCTTTGGTTAGCTGAGCACTACGACGCCGCCGGGCAGTTCGGTGCATTTGACGCCGTACGCATCGCGGATCAGCAAGGCGACTCCGGCGAGTTGGTCGAGGTTGAAGCGGGCCTGGACGCGGCGTTGGCCGAGTTCGCGGTTGAGCAGCAGGAGCATGCCGGGGCGGTAGCGGTTGATTTCGTCGATCATCTGGCTGAGGGTCGCGCCGTTGAACACCAGCACTTGTTGGCGCCAGTTCATCACGGCGGCGGTGTCGACGGTTTGCACGTTGCCGATTTGCCGTGCGTCGTAGGTGACTTGCTGGCCGGCTTCGAGGCGCAGGTTGCGGCCGTCGATGGCGACGTCGACCGCGCCGTCGAGGCAGGTCACGCAGACTTGCTGGTCGGTGTTGCGCAGGTTGAAGCGGGCCTGACTGGCGCGCAACCACCCTGCCCCGGCCTGCATCGCCAGCGGCAGGCGTGCGGTTTGCACTTCGACTTCGCCACTGACCAGTTCAAAGCCCTGCACACCGTTTTCGACGCTGCGCTGATTGATGCGGGTCTGGGTGTTGAGTTCGAGGCTGACGCCTTGCGCCGGTTCGACCCGGCGCTGCTGGCCGACTTCGGTGATGTAGTCGGCGCCCAGCCCTTCGAAGCCACCGGGAATGGTGCCGCGCACCAGCAGGAATGCGGCGGATGCGGCAATCGCACCGCCGAGAAATGCCCGTCGACCGAAGCCGCGTCGGCCCTGCAACGCTTCGGCGGCCGGTTGCAGGTGATGCCACAGCCGCTTGGCTTCTTCGAAGGCCCGGGCGTGTTCGCCGCTCTGCGCGCACCATTCGCGCAGGGCGCGGGCGTCGGCGACGGTGGCGCGGCCCGAGGTCAGCAGGATCAGCCAATCTTGGGCTTCGCTGTGCAGAAACTCGGTGGCCGAAGGCTCGGCGGGTTTCAGTCGAAAGATGTTCAAACGCGCAAATTCTCAACGGATTAATCGGGTCACTATTCGCTAGACGGTTTTCCGGCCCCGCGACCGAACCGCTGAAACACTTTTCTTTCAAGTTTCGCTGCGCAGAAGCCCAGCGCGGCTTTGATTTCCTTCTCGACCATGCGCGTGGAAATGCCGAAACGCTGGGAGATTTCCAGGTGCGGCGCCTCTTCCAGCCGCGCGGCGATGAAGATCCGCCGACGTCGTGCGGGCAGTTCGTACAAGGCGCTGAGCAGCGCCTGCATCTCCTTTTGCCCGCCGACCACCCGCGCCGGGTCGAGGGCCTCGTCGCCCAGTTGCAGCAGCTCTTCGACCTCAGTACCGGTGAGCAGGCGCGCATCGGCCTGACGGCGGTCGGCGGCGATGTTCAGGGCCATGCGATACAGGTAGGCGTTGGGCTTGAGCAGGTTCGGCGGGGTCTCCATGCGATCGACCCGCAGCCAAGTCTCGTGCAGCACGTCATTGGCCAGGTCCTCGGAGCCGAGGCGGCGGCGCAGGCGCACGCGAAAATCCTCGTAGGAGCTGAGGAACAGCTGGCCCATCACGCTTTGTCCGGCGTCTTTCATCCCCCGGAAACTCCTTCCCATCTCGTGCATTCCATGCGTTTCCCTGACGACTCCGGTAACAACAGCAACGTGACCGGCTGGCGCAAGGCGCTGGGCGTCGGCCGATCGATTGTGAGGTTGCGAAAACTTTCCACCAGCGCGTTATCGCGCCGTACATCGCCGGTCGAAGTGACCAACCGGTTGTGCTGCACCACGCCGTCGCGCCCGACCCACACCTGCAACACCGCGCGATAACTGCCCGGCCGGGTCATCGGCGAACGGCACAGCTTGCGCTCGATCGCCGCTTGCACCGCCGTCGCATAACTGCGGTTGACCGCGACAGCGGCCGGCGTGGGTTTGTCCGTCGGCACTGGCAGGTCTTCCACTTGCGCCGCTTGCAGGGTGAACGCGTCGGCGCGGGCGTAGCGCGCCATCAACCCGGTGCCGCCGAGCAGATGGCGCAAGGCGTCGGCGGCGGTGAATTCACCATCGACGGCGAGGGAGCGACGGCCCCGGCTCAACTGGCTGTCGACCAACACCGCGACGCCCGTGGCGCGGCTGTATTGATCCAACGCCCGGGCCAGCTCCTGCGCCGGGATGTGCAAGGTCATGCGCATGTCCGCCGTTGCCGGATCAGCCTCGGCTGCGCTGGCCAGCAGACCGAGCAGCCACCCCAGACCCGCGCGGCGCACAAGCGTCGCCGAGCGCTGAAGACTGATCCGCGAACTGCCTCGCTGCACGACTGGCGCACCCCTGAAAATCGCTATCCTGCGGGGCATTTATGACTCTGGTATGACGGGCGGTGCAAAAAAACCATCACGGGTTTTGCCCCGCGCTTGCACTAGACTCAAACCCAGAACGGCCCAATCGGGCGGGCCAGGAGGCGGACATGAAAACGCGGTGGATGTGGGTCTTGCTGATGACGGCGGGCGCAGCGCAGGCGGAGGAGCCGCTGGGCTGTGTCGAGGTCACGGTCGGCGGTTACAAGGCGCCGAATTACGATTGCCTGAGCCAGCAGATGGGCAACAATCCCGACGGCGCGGCGGCGGCGCAGAAGAACATGGAAGGGTTGAATGTGCCGGTGCACAAGCGACCGCCGAATCAGGTGGGGCTGGCGACACCGGCGGCGACCAGTACGCGGATGGGCAATACATTTGGCACCTCGGTGAAACCGCAGCGGCCGGCGAATTAGGCAAGATCTTTCGATCGTTCCCACGCTCCGCGTGGGAATGCCTCAAGGGACGCTCCGCGTTCCAATGGGACGCAGAGCGTCCCGGGCTGCATTCCCACGCGGAGCGTGGGAACGATCAGATTAGGGCGATCTTTTGATCTTCAGTCACTCGGGGTCTGGCGGAAACTCACTGCCAACCGATTCCAGCTGTTAATGGTGCTCACCGCAACCGTCAAATCCACCAGTTCGCCTTCATCAAATTGCTCGCGCGCTTGCTGGTAGACGTCATCCGGCACGTGACTTTCGGCCAACAGCGTCACCGCCTCGGCCCAGGCCAGCGCCGCGCGTTCGCGGGGGTTGAAGAAGTTGCTGTCGCGCCACACCGCGATCGCGTAAAGGCGCCGATCACTCTCCCCGGCTCGCCGCGCGTCCACCGAATGCATGTCGGTACAGAACGCGCAGCCGTTGAGCTGCGAGGCGCGGATTCTGATCAGTTGCAGCAGCGGCGCTTCGATACTCAGGTTGCTGGTCAGCGCCTCCATGGCAAGCATCGCTTTCATCGCCTTGGGCGACGCGTTGTAGTAATCCAGACGCAGGGACATGGCGCGGCTCTCGGCAGGCGGAATAATGAGTTCACGGTAAGGGCTGTGCGGGCTGTGTTACAGCCCCAATTCCACGAATTTCGGCTGCACCACTGAACCTCGGCCAAACGCAATACCTGTGGGAGCGAGCTTGCTCGCGAAAGCGGTTTCCCAGACAAATATTCATCCACTGCACCACCGCCATCGCTGGCAAGCCAGCTCCCACAAGGTTTAACGTCGTTCACAAGATTTGTGCACGCCGCAAAAACTGTGGGAGCTGGCTTGCCAGCGATAGCGGAGTGTCAGACAACGAATCTGTTCAATGACACACCGCTTTCGCGAGCAAGCTCGCTCCCACAGGGACTTGCGCCAATTTGCGGTTTTTACGCCACGCAACTACTGCCAAAAGCCCAACGACGCTAATCTGACCGACACTTCACTCAACACCCGGGAGCCTCGTCGGTATGGAACTTCATGTCGTGATCAACGGCCGCAAGGATCTTGCCGGTCAGTTGTATCAGCAGTTGCGCGCGGCGATTGAATCCGGGCGGTTGGCGGCGGGTACGCAGTTGCCGCCGAGCCGCTTGCTCGCCGAGCAATTGGGCATCTCGCGCAAGACCATTTCCGACACCTATGCGCAGCTGACCTACGAAAATTTCCTCACCGGGGTGATCGGCAAAGGCACCTATGTCAACGCCCGCCCGGCGCAGGTACAGCGCAAGCAGAGCCACACCGAGCTGGCCAGTGCCGAGGTGATCGAGAGTTGGCGCAATCTGCCGGTGTTCCTCCGTCACCCGACGCTGGAAGGTTCGCTGCGCTACGACTTCATCGGCGGCGCCACCAGCAAAGGCCAGTTCCCCCACGACGACTGGCGCCGCTGCGTCGCCCATGCGATGCGGCAGATGGCGCAGTCGAAAGGCTTCTACAGCGTCGCCGAAGGCTTGCCGGCACTGCGCAATGCGATCGCTCGGCACATCGCCTTTTCCCGTGGTATCAACTGTCAGGACGAGGACATCGTGGTGTGCAACGGCGCGCAACAGGCGCTGGACCTGATTGCTCGCGTGTTGACCCGCCCCGGCAGTCTGGTAGCGATGGAAGATCCCGGCTATCCGCCCGCGCGCTTGTTGTTCGGCACGCACGGCGCCGAAGTGGTCGGGGTGCCGGTGGATGCCGAGGGTATTCAGGTCGAGCAGATTCCCGATGGCACGCGGCTGATTTACGTCACGCCATCGCATCAGTTTCCGCTGGGCATGGCGATGAGTCAGGCGCGCCGCGAAGCGCTGCTCGCCCGTGCTCATGAACTGAGCGCGATCATCATCGAGGATGATTACGACAGCGAATTCCGCTACGAGGGCCGGCCCACCGATTCGCTGTACAACCTCGATCAGCGCGGCATCGTCGCCTACGTCGGTACCTTCTCGAAAACCCTGCTGCCGGAGTTGCGCCTGGGCTACGCGATCCTGCCGCCGTCGATCATCGAAGCGGTGATTCGCGCCAAGCAGTTGACCGATCTGCACGCCTCGACCCTGCCGCAGTGGGCGCTGGCCAAGTTCATCGCCGAGGGTTGCCTGCTCAAGCACATCCGCCGCTGCCACACGATCTACGCGCAACGTCGCGAACGGATCCTGGAGCGCATGGCGACGGATCTGGCGCCATGGCTGCAAGCCGTGCCGGCCAGTGCCGGGTTTCACATGGCGGTGCTCTGCAAGGTGCCGGTCGATTTGCCGCTGGTCATCGAGCTGGCGAAAAAGGTCGAGGTCGGTCTCTATGCGATCAGTGGTTTCTACTACCAGCAGCCGGCGAAAGAAGGCCTGTATTTCGGTTTCGGCGCCATCGAAACCCTGGACATCGACATCGCCCTCGATCGCCTGCGCGACATCCTCGAACAGCTGTCATGAGCCGTTGGTATAAGGCTTTTACCGCCGATTGGTTATTGGTGATTCACGGCGGCAGGCCTATTCTGCACAGGCGTTATCCCTCAATGAGCAGGATTCGTCCGGCCTGATTCAGGAGTGTGACCAATGTCCAACGAAGTGATCAACACGGTTGAGATCAAGGCTGTTGCGGGCCGCTCGGAAGAGCTGGGCAAGCAATTGCAAAAGATCGTCGACACCTTGCGCGAAACCCCGGGCTGCGATTCCTACCTGGTCGATCGCTGCCCCGAGGACAGCCACCGCTGGACGGTCAGCGCGCGCTGGCAGTCGGAAGCGGCGATGCAGGCGCATTTCAACCGGCCCGAGGCACAGGGGTTTATCGACCTGATCGATAGCCGCCTGGCCAATAGCGTGGATTTCAACAGCTTTCCCATCGTCTGATATGCCCCATTCGCGAGCAGGCTCGCTCCCACATTGAAATGCGATCAACTGTGGGAGCGAGCCTGCTCGCGAAGGCGATTTGCGCCGCACCGAAATCCTTCCGAGGCCAATTGGTCACCCCATCTTCGCGAATATTGGCCGTTTGAACCGGCCACATTGCGGCCTACTGTGATTACACCACAACCCTCACAGGTAACCCGCCATGAAAGCCCTGCCCCTCTTCGCCGCCGCCCTCGCCTTCAGCCTGTCTGCTTCGGCAATGGCTCACGACCCATCCGAGAAAGTCACCGTCCTGCAGGAACAACTGCTGAAAAACGCCCCCGGCAAGAAAGCCATGATGATCGAAGTCGATTACAAGCCCGGCCAGTCTTCGATCGCACACAAACACGAGGGCACGGCGATGGCTTACGTGCTCGACGGCGAGGTGATTTCACAGGTGAAGGGCGAAAAAGCCATCACTTACAAGAAGGGCCAGTTCTGGTACGAGCCGGCCGGTTCCGAGCATCTGGTGTCGAAAAATGCCAGTTCGACCAAGCCTGCCAAGTTGCTGGTGTTCATGGTGCTGGCCCCGGATGAACAGGTGCTGATCCCGCTGGAAAACTGATGGCTGCCTGATCAGCCATAAACGAAAGGCGCGAATCGAGCATTTGCGCCTTTTTTATTGCCTTGGGGCATTAACTGCAAACGCTTAAAGCCAATAAAACTAACCGCGCAAAGGTTATTCAGCCAACGGTCAGGCCGGCAGGTTTACCCTGAATATCCGCCGATATCTTCGGCCCGTGCACACTCATCGACAGACCTTGTTTCACGGGAGAAACACCATGAAACCTGCGCTTCCCGCCCTGCTGGCGATTTCCGTTTTGCTGCTCTCTGCCTGCTCTGTTCCCACGGCCCCGCAAGCGGTGTCATCCCTCGACACGCTGCTGCCGCACCCGACCGGTCGCAGCGCTGCCACTTTGGTCAAGAGCGGTCCTGGCGTCTCGCTAGGCGCGATTTACAGCCCCGGCACCCAGGCCAATCGGCAATACCTGCGCGAGTACCAGACGAAGGCCGGCACCGGTTTTGGTCAGAGCCTGCTGGTGCAGCCGATCCACGACGCCTACGTCGCCAGCTCCAGCCCGGATCGCGCGGTGCAGTGGGTCAACGCTTCGCTGCAACGCCAGTTCGGCTCGGTGACGGTGTACCCGGACATGCAAAGCCTGCGTGCCGCCAAGCCGGATGTGGTGGCGATCGTCGATACCCATAGCCAACTGATCACCTCGCGCAGCTCGGATATCCGCGCGGATGTCAGTGCCGATTTCTACGATGCGCAATTGAACTACATCGGCACAGCGAAGGGCTCGCAGGCGCGGGAACTGACGCCGGTGTGGGCGGACTTCAAGCGCTCGGAAGAGATCGTCGCGGATATCAATCAGCAGGAGGAATTGCAGTTGGCGGCGTTGCGCGAGTTTGACCGTTCGCTGAGTAATCTGGTTGTGCGGCCGGAGGACAAGGTGTCGATGCTCGAGGGTAAACCTGCTCAACAGTTGTATTGAATGTAAATACCTCTTCGCGAGCAGGCTCGCTCCCACATTTGGAATGCGAATCCCTGTGGGAGCGAGCCTGCTCGCGAAGGCGCCAGACCACACACCACAAAAACCCTCAGACATTAAACCCCCGCCAAGACTGGCCATCCCTTCTTCCAAATCCACAATCATCCCCCGCTGTCCACTGTCAGGTCTGACAGTGGACAGCTTGGCCGCAACCTCCCCTAATACCAGCACTGCGTTGATTTGGCCGGTGCATATCGACTGATCGCTTTACGCAACAACAGCGTATTCGAGGAGCAGATCATGACTGGAGCCAAAACACCCGGCGTGCATAAACTGGACCCCACTTTCGGCCCGCGAAAAAATGGCCTCACCTGGTTCAAATTTCCCGAGCATGAAAATGGCTCGGCCGAGGGAATCACTGTCGCGCCTGACGGCAAGCTGTTAATCGCCGGCCATGTCGGTAACAAGTTCTCCATTGTGCGATTGAACGCAAATGGCAAACAGGACACTTCGTTTTCAAAGGACGGCGTAGCCAGCGGTATCTTCGCCCCTGGTTACAGATCCTTTGGCGGCAGTGTCACCATTCTTGGGAACAAGAACCTATTGCTTGACGGTTTCTTTTATCTACATGAAAAGGCACAGGCGCAGCGCGGCCTGGCAATGTTTCGCAGTGACGGAACGCCCGACACCCGATTTGGCGATAACGGCGTAAAACTCGTTGATCCGATTCCTTTGCCTGTCCTCATCCCTCCCGACATGCAACCGAGGCAAAACCGGACCACGGCAGCCGACTTGAGTGGCCGTTCCATCGAACTGGACAATGGAAAACTGATGGTATTGAGCAACCATCGATATTCCGTCAATGACCAATGCGGCCTTTTGATCAGGCTGCAAAGCAACGGCGATCTGGATACTACCTTTGGTAAAGGTAAGGGATACGTTGCGATTCGATACCTTGCGAACTTCACGTGGACAGGGCCAATGATCCGACTCCACGATGGCAGATTTGCCATCGCAGGAAACGTTTCAGGCAATTTCGGCTATCGCGCAATGATTGCCCTGTTCAGCGCCGAAGGTGAGCCCGTCCTTGAGTTCGGCGACAAGGGTTATGCGCTGTTTGACGACCTGGACACCTTCAGCCAGATAAACGCACTCGTCGAAATGCCTGACGGCAATATTGTGGGGATCGGCAGCGCTACCGACGAATCATATGTCAGCAAGGGTGTGCTTGTTTGCGTCAATCGCAAGGGAGACTTCGTTCAAGGCTTCAATCAAGGCAAGCCTGTCCAGACATCTTGGCCAAACGCCCGTTACGGCATCCAGTGGACTTCCGGCAAGCTGCGAGATGGCGGGCGCATCATAGTGCTTGCCAGCACACACGGCGAAGAAAACTCCGAAATTGTCATTGCTCAGTTCAAATCGGACGGACGTCCAGACGATTTTGCGGATAACGGTGTGCTTGTCATCAATCTGACCAACGTTCTCGACATGGGAGAATCCATAGCTCTCCAGAACAATCGGATTGTCGTATCCGGAACTTCATTGCCCTATCCTGACGGCGTGCGCTCCTTCGCCTTCCGCTGCGCTGATACGTTCTGAATGACAGACAAGAAAAAGCCCCGCCTCTTTCGAGAGCGGGGCTTTTTCATTCAGCCACTATTTACGCCAGTTCAAGCTCGGCATTCGCAGCAACCGCAGGCACGATGACTTGCCCGCTCAACGCCAGATCCAGCAGTTCGCGGTTGGCCACCGCGTACATGGCGTAGTCCGTACCGCTCGCAGCACGGATTTCCA
>NZ_RAZO01000151.1:0-1195 GCF_004307535.1 Pseudomonas sp. Sample_9 | reverse complement strand
GGCCTTTTTTCTCGCCGCCGATCCAGTAATGGAAGATCACCGACAGGTTGACCAGGCTGAACGCGAGAAACGCGCCGAAGTTGATGAATGAGGTCGAGGTGGTCACATCGAGTTTCAGCGCCAGCAACGCCACCGCCGCGCACAGCAGAATGCTGTTGACCGGGGTGCCGAAGCGCGCATGCAACGTACCGAAAAAAGACTTGGGCAAGACGCCGTCGCGGCCCATGGCGAACAGCAGTCGCGAACCACTTGCCTGGGCCGACAGCCCCGAGGCGAACTGGCCGACGATCAGGCCGATCAGGAAGATCGAGACGAACAGGTCGCCACCGATATTGCGCGCGATTTCATAGGCAGCCGAGTCGACGCTGTCGAACTGGAACGATGGATGAGCGATCTGCACGAAGTATGAAACGCCAACGAAGATCAGGCCGCCAATCAGGGTGATCAGCATGATCGCCCGGGGAATGGTGCGGCGTGGATCGCGGGTCTCTTCGGTCAGGGTGCTGACCGCGTCGAAGCCAAGGAATGAATAACAGGCAATCGCCGCGCCGCTCATGATCAGCGGCATCTGCATGTCGCCGTTGAAGAACGGTTTGATCGACCACAGCGGCGTGCTCGCATCGCCGCCGATGTAGTGCACGCACAGCGCCACGAAGGCGATCAATACGAGAAACTGCACCAGCATCAGCAAAGCGTTGATGCCATTGGCCAGTTTCAGCCCGACGATGTTGATCGCACTGGTGATGCCGATGAACGCCAGCACCCAGATCCATTGCGGGATCGACGGAAATGCCGAAGCCAGATAAGCGGCGCCGATCAGCCAGATCGCCATCGGCAGGAACAGGTAATCGAGCAACACCGCCCAGCCGGCAATGAAACCGAGTTTCGGACTGATCGCCTTGCGCACGTAGCTGTATGCCGAGCCGGCCACCGGGAAAGCGGCAGCCATGCGCCCGTAACTCATGGCGGTGAAGAACATCGCCACCAGCGCCGCCAGATAGGCCGCCGGGACCATGCCGGCGGTGGACTGGGCGAGGATGCCAAAGGTGCCGAGGACGATGATCGGCGTCATGTAGGCGATGCCGAACAGCACCACCGACCCTAGTGAAAGGGTGCGTTGCAAACGAGCCATGGGCGACTTACTCCGAATGTTATTGGATTTATGGCAGAGCCGGGTTCGGCGAAAATTTCGGGT
>NZ_RAZO01000005.1:8278-11168 GCF_004307535.1 Pseudomonas sp. Sample_9 | reverse complement strand
GCGTACTTGCCCGATTCAAAACGATCCTTGAGCAACCAGTTCACCGGCACCCACGGGTATTGCCGTGCGGCGATTTCCTCGAGGCTGTTGAACGGCGTCACCAGAATCAGATTCTGCACCGGCCGCTGACTGGCCAGGCGCACCGCCACCCCCGAGCCGAGGCTGCGTCCGATGACCGCAATCTGCGGGTGGCTGGCGTAGACCTGATCGAACAACGCCAGCGCATCTTCGGCAATCGCAGCTTCGGATGGCGAGCCGGTGCTGCCAGCGAAGCCCCGGTAATGCAGGAAATACAGCGCGTAGTCAGGAAACGCCTCGGTGAACTCCGGCAGATTTCGCGATACGTCCTCGGCATTGCCCCCGAAATAAATCAGCGCCTGCGATCCGCTGCGCTCTCGAGTGGTCACCCAGACCTCGGCATCCGGCATTGACAGTTTCAATCGCGAATCCGCCGCAACCACGGCGGCAGGCTGGGGAAACCAGATCAGCGAGCGCTGAAACACGAACAGCGCGGCGCACAGCACCAGGTACACGGCAATGATGAAAACGACGAGTGACATCAGGGTTCGGGACATTCGGCTACTTTTAACGGGGTGAGAGGTTGGCTGTGGCAGTGTAGTTCAGCGACTGCGCCTGACAGCCGGCGCACACACCGTGCAACAGATCCGCGCAGCAGGAGGACTCGCATGCGCCACACTGAGAGTTACTCCCGTCGCCGCTTGCTCACGTTGGCTGCCCAAGCTGCGGCGCTGTTCACCATTGATCGGGCGTTGGCCAGCAGCGTAGCGCCGACCGCCACTGCGCCGCCCACGGCAGGAGACCAGACCATGCAGACCCGCGCCATCCCTTCCAGCTCCGAGGCACTGCCCATGGTCGGCTTGGGCACCTATCGCGGTTTCGACGTCGCTGCGGGCGATCCGGTTTACCGGCAATTGCCCGCCGTGCTCGAAGCGCTGTTCAGGAAGGGCGGCACGCTGATCGACAGCTCGCCGATGTACGGCCGCGCCGAGCAGACCACCGGTGAACTGCTGTCGATCCACGAACCGCGCTCGCCGGCGTTTCTCGCCACCAAGGTGTGGACGCGCGGGCGCAAAGAGGGCATCGCGCAGATGGAGCAGTCGTTCAGACTGCTGCAAACCGAGCGCATCGACCTGATGCAGATTCACAACCTGCTCGACTGGCAAACCCACTTGCCGACCCTGCGCGAATGGAAGGAGCAGGGGCGGATTCGCTACATCGGCATCACCCATTACACCTCGTCGGCCTATGACGAAGTCGAAGCGGTGTTGAAGGCCGAGAAGCTGGACTTTCTGCAAATCAACTACGCCCTCGATGATCGTGCGGTCGAGAAACGCATCCTGCCGCTGTGCCGCGAGCGTGGTGTGGCGGTGATTTGTAATCGGCCGTTTGGCGGCGGCGATTTGCTCGCCCGGCTCAAGGGCAAGCCGCTGCCGGCCTGGGTCTCGGATGTGCAGGTCAACAGCTGGCCGCAACTGGTACTGAAATTCCTGCTGGCGCACCCGGCGGTGACCTGTGTGATTCCCGGGACCAGCAATCCGCGCTACATGGCGGACAACGCCGGAGCCGGTTTTGGGCCGATGTTGACCGATGCGCAGCGGCATCAGTTGATTGCGTTGCTGGGCTGAGCCGGGTCAACCGCGATAGCGCAACGCCTCCAGCAACAACGCAAACGCCGGCGCTGCCTGGCGCCGGCTCGGGTAGTACAGGTGATAACCGGAAAATGCCGGGCACCAGTCTCCCAGCACTTGGACCAGGCGACCGTCCGCCAGAAAGGGCGCGACGACGTTTTCCGGGATGTAGCTCAGACCGAATCCGTCCAGTGCAGCGTCGAGCAACGGGTATACGCCATTCAGGGTGACCTGCCCGGCAACGCGCACCTTCAGACTTTCACCGTCCTTTTCGAACTCCCACGAATACAGCCCGCCATTGGTTGGCAGGCGCAGGTTGTTACAGGCGTGATCGGTCAGGTCGCGCGGGGTTTGCGGCGGATCGCGCCGGGCGAAGTAGGCGGGGGAGCCGACCACGGCCATGCGCATGTCCGGGCCAATGCGCGTGGCGATCATGCCTTGGGCGACGTCTTCGCCCAGGCGCACACCGGCATCGAAGCCCTGGCCGGCGATGTCGACGAAACCATAGTCACAGCAAACCTCGACCGACACATCCGGGTATTGGGGCAGGAAATCCTGCAACACCGGACGCAGGATCCAGTTCAGCGAATGGTCGGTGGCGCTGATGCGGATCTTGCCCGCCGGAGTTTCACGCAGGTTGCTCAGGGCGGCCAGTTCCCCTTCGATTTCATCGAAGCGCGGACCGATGGTTTGCAGCAAGTGTTCGCCGGCCTCGGTCGGCGAAACGCTGCGCGTGGTGCGGGTCAGCAGGCGCAGGCCGAGACGCGCTTCGAGACTGCGGATGGTGTGGCTGAGCGCCGATTGCGACACGCCAAGTTTGGCCGCGGCCTTGGTGAAACTGCGTTCACGGGCGACGGCGAGAAAGGCGAGCAGGTCGGTGGCATTTTCCCGAAGCATTGATGATTTTCCTGCATAAGTTTTTTCGGATTCTAGTCGATTATCCAAAGAGTGCGGATCGCTACAGTGGTTGCATCATTTATTGGAGGAAATGCCATGAACCCGATTGCTGCTTCCGCACTGACGCTCTCGCTGCTGGCTGGTGAGGTGCAGGCCACCGAAAATCCCCGCGTCACGGTCACACCGAATGGCTCGCAACCTTCGGCCAAAGGCCCTGCTGACTGGTTTACCGGCACGGTGCGGGTGGATGCGCCGTTCAAAGGCACCGATGAGGCGCGGATCAGCGGCGCGACCGTGACGTTCGAGCCGGGCGCGCGCACGGCATGGCATACCCATCCGCTGGG
>NZ_RAZO01000005.1:4462-8178 GCF_004307535.1 Pseudomonas sp. Sample_9 | reverse complement strand
GAAATCGGGTCGGTTTCTTCGAGGAAGATCACTTCCTGATGCGGAATGTCGGCGTGCACCGGCACCTCGTATCCGGCCAGGTCATGGTTGACGAAGAAGCCCAGGCGCTTGTCCACCGCCAGCTCTTCCATCAATGCCGCGCCGACGCCCATGGTCATCGCGCCGATGACCTGACTGCGCGCCGACGTCGGGTTGAGGATCCGTCCCGCAGCGCACACCGCGAGCATGCGCCGTACGCGAACCTCGCCAGTGGCGGCATCGACGGCGACTTCGACGAAGTGCGCGCCGAAGGTCGATTGCTGATATTTCTCGGCCAGATCACCGAACTCGATGCTGTCCTCGCCGACCAGCGCGCCGCCTTCAGCCGCGTTGCGCAGCGGCAGGCTCTTGCTGCCGACCCGCACCTGTGCATCGGCAAACTCCGCCTGATCCGCGGCCAGCCCGAGCTTGGCCGCCACCGCTTCGCGCAGTTTCACGCACGCAGCGTAGACCCCAGCGGTGGAGCAGTTGCCGCCGAACTGGCCACCGGAACCGGCCGACACCGGGAAGTCCGAATCGCCCAGACGCACCACTACATCATCGAGACCAACGCCCATCATCTCGGCGGCGGTCTGCGCGATGATCGTGTAGCTGCCGGTGCCGATATCGGTCATGTCCGTTTCAACAACGACCTTGCCATCACGCTCCAGGCGCACGCGGGCGCCGGACTTGACCAGCAGGTTGTTGCGAAACGCCGCCGCCACGCCCATGCCGATCAGCCAGCGGCCTTCACGACGGGTGCCCGGTTGCGCCTTGCGCTGATCCCAGCCGAATTTCTCCGCGCCGATCTGCAGGCATTTGACCAGTTGGCGTTGGGAGAACGGCCGCTCGGTTTTCACCGGGTCGACTTGAGTGTCGTTAGCGATGCGGAACAGCACCGGGTCCATCTTCAGTTGTTCGGCCATTTCGTCCATGGCGATTTCCAGCACCATCAGCCCCGGTGCTTCACCCGGCGCACGCATGGCATTGCCTTCAGGCAGGTCGAGCGGGGCGAGGCGCATGCTGACGCGGCGGTTTTCTGCGGCGTAGAGCAACTGGCTCGGTTGCGCGGCCAGTTCGACCTTGCCGTCGGCGAGGTTGCCCGACCAGCCTTCATGGGCGATGGCGGTCAGCTTGCCGTCCGCCGTTGCGCCCATGCGGATGCGTTGGATGGTTGCTGGGCGATGGGTGGTGTTGTTGGCCATCTGCGGGCGAGCGAGGGCGACTTTCACCGGTCGGCCAGCCATGCGCGCGCCGAGAGCGGCGAGGATCACGTCGGCGCGGATGAACAGCTTGCCGCCGAAACCACCGCCGATGTACGGCGAGACCAAACGGACTTTTTCCTTCGGCAGGCCGAGGGTTTTCGCGATGTCACCGACACTCCAGGCGACCATCTGGTTCGACGTCCACACCGTCAGTTGATCGCCTTTCCACGCGGCTAATGTTGCGTGCGGTTCCATCATCGCGTGGGACTGGTCTGGTGTGGTGTAGGTCTGATCGAACTGCACCGGCGCGGCGGTGAAGGCCTTGTCGAAGTCGCCGTGATTGACGTCCGGCAACTCGTCTTTCGGCTCGACGCCGAGGTCTTTGACGCTGGCCAGATCGAACTTGCCTTCGCTGGTCTCGTAATCGACCCTGACCAGTTGCGCGGCGGCGCGGGCCTGTTCGAAGGTTTCGGCAACCACCAATGCAACGGCTTGCTGGTAGTGCTGCACTTCGGGACCGGCGAGCAGATGTGCGGCGTTGTAATCGCCTTTGTCGAGCTTGCCGGCATTCTCGGCAGTGACGATTGCGAGTACGCCGGGCGCGGCTTTGGCTTCGTCGAGATGAATGGCTTTGATCCGCCCTTTGGCGATCGCCGAGTCGACCATGAAACCGTAGGCCTGATTGGCCGCCGCTTCATGTTGCTCGTAGGCGTAAGTGGCCTGGCCGCTGGTTTTCAACGGGCCTTCGATGCGCTGGGTGGGCTGGCCGACGACCTTCAGGCGGTCGATGGGATTGGTGGTGGCGGGCGTGTCGAATTTCATGCGGTTTCCCTCGCTTGCGCCAACACCGAAGCCAGCGTGCGCTCGACCAGTGTCAGTTTGAATTGGTTGTCATCGGTGGGTGTCGCGCCTTCGAGCAGGCGTTCGCTGACCGCTTTGGCGCCCTTGGGCAACAGCGCTTCAGCGGCTTCGACCCGCCACGGTTTCGGCGCAACGCCGCCGACGGCGACACGGCCGGTGCCGTCCTTTTGCAGGATCAGACCGACTGAAACAAGGGCAAACGCGTAAGACGAGCGATCGCGGACCTTGTGATAAATGTGCGTGCCGCCGACCGGTGCCGGCAGGGTCACGGCGGTGATGAACTCGCCGGGCGTGAGGCTGGTTTCGATGTGCGGCGTGTTGCCCGGCAATTGATGGAAATCGGCCATGGGAATGCTGCGCGTGCTGCCGTCAGGCTTGACCGTTTCGATCTGCGCATCGAGTGCGCGCATGGCAATGGCCATGTCGCTCGGGTGGGTGGCGATGCAAGCGTCGCTGACGCCGATGATCCCCAACTGCCGGGTGACCCCGCCGATCGCCGCGCAACCGCTGCCGGGGTTGCGTTTGTTGCAGGCCTGGTGGGTGTCGTAGAAGTACGGGCAGCGGGTGCGTTGCAGCAGGTTGCCGGCGGTGGTCGCCATGTTGCGCAACTGCCCGGAAGCCCCGGCGAGCAGGGCGCGGGAGAGCAGGGCGTAGTCCTTGCGCACGCGCGCGTCGGCGGCCAGATCAGTGTTGCGCACCAGCGCGCCGATGCGCAGTCCGCCTTCGGGTGTTGCTTCGATCTGGTCCAGGCCGAGGTGGTTGATATCGATCAGGTGCACCGGGGTTTCGATGTCGAGTTTCATCAGGTCGAGCAGGTTGGTGCCGCCGGCGATGAACTTGGCGCCTTCGACTTGCGCAGCCTGGGAAGCGGCTGCGGCAGGCGAGTCGGCGCGGCTGTAATTGAAGGCTCTCATGCCGGCACCTCCGCGACTTCAGTGATGGCTTCGATGATGTTCGAGTACGCGCCGCAGCGGCAGATATTGCCGCTCATGCGCTCTTGCAGTTCGGCGGCGATCAGCTTCGGCGGCTCGGTCAGGCTCGGGCTGACGTGGCTGGGAATGCCGTCGCGGATTTCCTTGAGCACCGCGACCGCCGAGCAGATCTGCCCAGGGGTGCAATAGCCGCACTGGTAACCGTCGTGCTTGATGAACGCGGCCTGCATCGGGTGCAGCTTGTCCGGCATGCCGAGGCCTTCGATGGTGGTCACCTCACTGCCGTCGTGCATCACCGCGAGGGTCAGGCAGGAGTTGATCCGCCGACCGTCGGCGATCACCGTGCAAGCGCCGCACTGGCCGTGGTCGCAGCCTTTCTTGGTGCCGGTCAGGTGCAGGTGTTCGCGCAGGGCGTCGAGCAGGGTAGTGCGGGTGTCTACTTCGAGGGTTTGCGGTTTACCGTTGACTTGCAGGGTAACTTTACTCATGGCCGGTTGCTCCAGACTGGCCGCGTAGGCCTTGAGGCTGATAAAGGGGGGCATGGCGAACGCCGTCGCGGTTACGGCGCCGAGGATCATGAAATTGCGTCGGGAAATCGGCATGGTTCGATTCCTTTTCTCTCATCGGGCGGCAGGATTGCAAAAGGCCCAAACGGGCGCGCCGGCATGCATGCCAGTCTCGTAAAAGGAGTGACCGCAGC
>NZ_RAZO01000005.1:0-4362 GCF_004307535.1 Pseudomonas sp. Sample_9 | reverse complement strand
CCCACCACCATCGAGGTAAACGGTGCGACATACGCCTGCAACGTCACCAGCCCGCCGACCAGGATCGCCAGCACGATCGAGTGGAAGAACACATAACGCAGGATCTCGCCCTCATGCCCATACCAACGGGTTGCGGTCGAGGCAACGACGATCGACTGCGCATCGACCATCTTGCCCATCACCCCACCGGAACTGTTCGCTGCCGCCATCAGCACCGGGCTGATACCCAGTTGTTCCGAGGTCACCCGTTGCAAGCCGCCAAACAGCACGTTTGACGCGGTATCGGAACCGGTTAGCGCCACCCCCAGCCAGCCGAGCAAAGTGCCGAACATCGGGTAGAAAATCCCCGTCGCCGCGAACGCCAGGCCCATGGTCGCATCCAGCCCCGAATAGCGGGTGAGGAAGCCCAGCGCGAGCATCGCCGCAATGGTGATCAACGAAAATCGCACCACCCACAACGTGCGCAGGTACTGCTTGATCAGTTGCGGGATCGAATAACCCATCAGCAGACCGCCGACGATCGCCGCCAGCAAAATCCCGCTACCGGTCGCGGTCAGCCAGGTGAACTTGTAAATCGCTTCCTCGGCTTTCGGCGCTGCGACAACCGGCGGCACTTTTTCTATTTGCAGGTGCAGACCGGTGAAGGTCACCGCTGGGGCGAAGATCGGGTTGGCCTCGCGCACCGGTTTGCCTTGCGGGTCGAGCTTGGCCGATTGCGTGACCGGGTCGATCACCGGGCGCGTGTCGAACATGTTCTTGAAGCCCTGCGTGCCCCAGGCAAAAACGAACACCGTGAGAATGATCCACGGCATCCACGCACGCATCACTGCCGGGCGCGCCTGATCGCTGAACGCGGCGCTGGCGTTGACTGTTTCTTCATCGACTTTGGAGTTGTCGACGCGCCCGGACAGCGCTGCCGAGGTGTGGATGGTCGCCGGTTTCCACACCTTGAGGAACAGCGTCAGACAGGCCATGGATATCAGCGCAGCGATGACGTCCACCAGCATCGGCCCGTGGTAGTTGGACACGAGAAATTGCGGGATGGCGAAACTCACCCCGGCCACCAGAATCGCCGGCCACACTTCGAGCATCTTGCGCCAGCCGGCAAACGCCCAGATCAGCCAGAACGGCACCAGCACCGAGAAGAACGGCAACTGCCGCCCGACCATCATCGACAGCTCCATCTCGTCCAGCCCGGTGACTTTGGCCAGGGTGATGATCGGCGTGCCCAGCGCACCGAAAGCCACTGGCGCGGTGTTGGCGATCAGCGCCAGGCCGGATGCGGCCAATGGCGAAAAACCCAGGCCAATCAGGATCGCCCCGGTCACCGCCACTGGCGTGCCAAACCCCGCCGCACCTTCGAAGAACGCGCCGAAGCAGAAGGCGATCAGCAGCAACTGCAAACGTCGGTCATCGGTGATCCGCGCGAGGGAATCCTGCAGCACTTTGAACGAGCCGTTCTCGGTGGTCAGGCGATGCAGAAAGATGATGTTGAGCACAATCCAGCCAATCGGCAGCAAGCCATTCGCCGCGCCGAACAACGCCGCCGAACCGGCCATGCCCGCCGGCATGTCGAAGGCGAAGATCGAGATCAGTAGGGCGGACGCCAGCGCCAGCAATGCTGCCAGGTGCGCCTTGACGTGAAAGAACGCCAGCGCCGCGAGCATCACCACCACCGGCACTGCGGCCATCAGCGTAGAGAGCACCGGGTTGCCGAACGGGTCGTAGATTTGCTGCCAGACCATGGTCCACCTCTGCTTGTTGTTATTGAGGGTGCAGATCCATTGCATGGGGGTTGGTTGCAAGCAGTATAGGTGGCATTACGCCGCCGTTCGGCCGTGGCGAACGGGCCGACAAACGGTCGATAGTGGCCACTGAATCAACGCGCTTTTGCCCGGTCGTATCTGCGGCTGCGCGCACTGCGTCCCGAAGACGCGGTGCAGCGTGGCGATTTCCGTCGTCAAGACCTTGGGTTTTAGGGAAGTGTTGAATGAAGCAAGCGACAACGATGCTGCTCACTGTGACCGCCGCCGTATTGCTGAGCGGCTGTATTGCGGATTTTGATGATGACCACCGGCATAGCCGGCACTACGACCGCGACCACGGCCGCTATTACGACCATGACCGGCGCTGGGACGACCGCGATGACGACCGCCGCGATGGCCGTCGTTATCACCGTGATCGCGATGATGACTGATTGAATGAAGAGGGCGTTCCCATCAAAGGAACGCCCTCTGTGCATCAGCCTTCAGCTGAAAAAACGAGCGTTCGCCTGGACGCGGGATCGCGCAGGCACCGAGGCCTCGTGATCGAGCAAATGGGTGGCGAGTATGTCGCTCAGAAAACGGAACTGATCGTTGAGGCCGACCACTTCATTGCTGAAATGATTGCTGGCGGCGGGCATCAGCAGATCGTCGAAATCCTTGTTGAACACCAGCGTCTGCGCCTTGCGCGGCACGACGTGCTGTTGGTAGTAGTTGCTGCCGAACACCGGGAAACTCACGGCGAGGGTGACTTGGGTGTGGATCATGATGTGAACGCCTCGTTGTGTTTCGGATGGGTCAATCGTGCCTTTCATCAAGGGAGGGCGGAAGGCAATCGTGGCGATGGTGGATATCGATGGCGGTGATGGTTGAGGTTTGTGGTGCTGCTGTTGGCGCCTTCGCGAGCAGGCTCACTCCCACAGGTGCAAGGCATTCAAATGTGGGAGCGAGCCTGCTCGCGATGAGGCCGGAACCTTCAGCATCGAAATCGACTGACCCACCTATACTCAAACCAGCACCTCCCCAAGCCAAAGGACACCACCACCGTGAACCCACGCGCGCTGGTCGTCGCCGCACTGCTTTTGCTGGCCGGCTGCGCCACCTCGGCCCGGGCACCGGTGAGTGCGCCGCAAGCGGTGGTGGTGTCGGCGCAAACCTGGCAGCAGATCGACCGCGAGATCCTCAGCGCATCGCAACAGGCCACCGAGCAGGTCAAGCTGTTCGCCCGTGGCTCAATGGAACATTGGCGCACTCGGGTCTATCAGCAAACTGAAGAAAATTTCATCCCCTGGTTCAGCAGCTACTGGACCCAGGAATGGCTGTCGATGAAGGTCAGTTGGTACACGATCAGCGCCGGCGGTGAGCAGGACGCTTCGGCGAAACGGCTGGCGGCGTATCTGCTTGAGCAATATCAGGAAAAAGTCCTCGCGCCGGTCGCCGTGGAGATCGATCCGGATGCGATCCTGGCGCAGGCCACGGCGTTCTACGCGCAGTTGATGGCGCAGCAGATGCCGCTCATCGCCCAGCGTCACGGTGTGCCGATTGCGCAGCTCAACGGGCGCTTGCAGAAGATCCCGGCCATCGCCCTGGGCCCGCCGCCGGCGCGGGATGCGTCGCTGTTCAAAGTCATCAGCACCGAGCCGCTGAACACCCTCCCGGCGTACGCCGCACTGATCGACAAGATCCACACCAACGGCGGCGCCAAGGGCATTTCCTCCACCGACGCGGCGATGGCCCCGGTGGCCAAGCGCGCCAGCCAGCGCATCGAAGCGGAAATGGCCCCGCGCGGCGCCGCCAGTGCAGTGGCGGCAGCAGCCGGGAAACTGGCCGGGGCGATGATTTCGGTCGGCGTTGCCGGCATTCGCGCCATCATCCAGGCCAACGACCGCCACGACAGCGAAGCGCTGATCCGCAGCAGCCTCGGCAATACCTTCGACAAAGCCTGGCAGAAGCTGCTGCAGAACCCGACCACGGGGGTGATGGCCGGCACGTTGCACATGGCCGGGCAGGTTGAAGGTAATTTGGGCGTGAATGAGCAAATGCCTATCGGTGTGAGCGCTGTGCCATAGCGCTTGTACCTGCGAAGTTTTGTTGGCGGCGGTCGCGCCCGGATCAGAGCGGATGCTAGTCTTGCGCAACGCTGTTGTCAGGGAGCCCACATGGGCAATCACAAGATCGAAATTCGCCGCAGTAACGTCGAGAAAATCCTGCTGGCGGCGGAAAAGGTTTTCGCCGAGAAAGGCTTCGGCAGCACCGCCATGGCGGACATCGCTGCCGAAGTGCAGTTGCCGCGTTCCAATCTGCATTACTACTTCAGCACCAAGAGCGAGCTGTACAGCGCGGTGCTGTTCGATCTGCTGGAAGTGTGGAAACAGGACGCGCTGTGCTTCGAGATGTTCGACGACCCGCGCGTGGTGCTGAGCAGTTACATCCGCGCCAAGATGAACCACTCACGCAGCCGGCCGTATGGCTCGAAAGTCTGGGCCAACGAGATCATCCACGGCGCGCCGACCCTGGGCGAGGCGCTGGATGCGAGCCTGTATGACTGGGCGAAGATGAAGGAAGCGAAGATTCGCCAGTGGGTCGAGGACAAGCGGAT
>NZ_RAZO01000419.1:5298-11427 GCF_004307535.1 Pseudomonas sp. Sample_9 | reverse complement strand
TGCGCCTGTCACCGGAACAGATCCTCTACACCATGAACCACG
This sequence comes from Pseudomonas sp. Sample_9, assembly GCF_004307535.1. NCBI lineage: Bacteria > Pseudomonadati > Pseudomonadota > Gammaproteobacteria > Pseudomonadales > Pseudomonadaceae > Pseudomonas > Pseudomonas sp. Sample_9. The sequence goes on along the minus strand of NZ_RAZO01000419.1, from coordinate 11,385 downwards.
CCGAGGACCGCTTCGTGCTGGTCAACAGCGAGTTCGTCGGGCTGTATCAGGCCATCGCGCCGCAGCTGACCACGGTGGAGAAAACCCTGCTGCTGACCGATCTCCCGGAGAAAACCGCGGAGCTGCCCAACCTTGTCGGCGAATACGAGCAACTGCTGGCCGCTGCGAGTGCGCAATACGATTTCCAGGACTTCGACGAAAACTCGGTGGCCACCACGTTCTACACCACCGGCACCACGGGCAATCCGAAAGGCGTGTATTTCACCCATCGGCAACTGGTGCTGCACACCATCGGCGTGGCAACGATCATGGGTTCGATCGACAGCGTGCGGCTGCTCGGCACCAACGATGTGTACATGCCGATCACGCCGATGTTCCACGTCCACGCCTGGGGTTTGCCGTACGTGGCGACCATGCTCGGGCTCAAGCAGGTCTACCCGGGCCGTTACGATCCGGAGTATCTGGTGGAGTTGTGGCGCAAGGAGAAGGTCACCTTTTCCCATTGCGTGCCGACCATCCTGCAGATGCTGCTCAACGCCAAAGCCGCGCAAGGTGCGGATTTTGGCGGCTGGAAAATCGTCATCGGCGGCAGCGCGCTCAATCGCAGCCTGTATGAAAACGCCAAGGCCCGTGGCATTCAGCTGACGGCCGCGTACGGCATGTCGGAAACCGGGCCGCTGGTGTCCTGTGCGCACCTCAACGACGAACTGATGGCCGGCAGCGAAGACGAGCGCACCACTTACCGGATCAAGGCCGGCGTGCCGGGACCGTTGGTCGAAGCGGCGATTGTCGACGGCGAGGGCAATTTCCTTCCGGCTGACGGCGAAACCCAGGGCGAACTGGTGCTGCGCGCGCCGTGGCTGACCGAAGGCTATTTCAACGAACCGCAGAAGGGCGCCGAGCTCTGGGCCGGTGGCTGGTTGCACACCGGTGACGTCGCCACGCTCGACAGCATGGGCGTGATCGATATTCGTGATCGCATCAAGGACGTGATCAAGACCGGCGGCGAGTGGATCTCCTCCCTCGACCTCGAAGACCTCATCAGCCGGCATGCGGCGGTACGCGAAGTAGCAGTGGTGGGCATTGCCGATCCGCAGTGGGGCGAGCGTCCGTTTGCCTTGCTGGTGGTCCGCGAAGGGCAGGTGATCGGCGCACGGGAACTGAAGGAACACCTCAAACCGTTCGTCGAGCTGGGGCACCTGAGCAAGTGGGCGATCCCCAGTCAGATCGCCCTTGTTACCGAAATTCCCAAGACCAGTGTCGGCAAGCTCGACAAGAAGCGCATCCGCCTCGACATCACCGAATGGCAGGCCAACAACAGCACCTTCCTCTCGACACTTTAAGTGCCTGCTGGCGCGCCGAAACCGGCGCGCCAGACCCACCAAGCAAGCGCTTGGCTTGTGAAATCGAAAAAATCAGCCATCCTTGCCGTGCCGACGTGTGTCGGACTGGCGAAAGGACTGTTCCAGAGTGGTTGGCGGCTGCAAATCACACTTTAGAGGGATCAAGCACTACCACCCGCTGGATATAGTCCGCTCAAGGACTTTTTAGAAACGGAGCATACGCACTGAACGGGGCGAGCAACTCTGGAGCGATTTCGGACAGCCCTGGCGCCCGGTCCTCCACAGCGTTTTTAAAAGTACTCACTGCCATAACAATAATGCACATGGAGTAGCGTCGATGACCTCAGTAAACCAGTTCTGGCGCCGGGCGAAACTGCCTCTGGCGGTCAGTCTTGCCTCCTCGCTCGCCGGGCCTGCATTCGGCGTCAGTTTCAACGTCGGTGAAATCGAAGGCCAGTTCGACTCGTCCCTGTCGATCGGTGCCAGTTGGTCTACTCAGAGCCCGAACAAGAACCTCATCGGCGTCAACAACGGCGGCCGCGGCCTGTCGCAGACTTCCGATGACGGGCACGCCAACTTCAAGAGCGGCGAAACCTTTTCGAAGATCTTCAAGGGTATCCATGACCTTGAATTGAAATACGGCGACACCGGCGTGTTCGTCCGTGGCAAATACTGGTACGACTTCGAACTGAAGGACGAGAGCCGCGAATTCAAGGACATCAGCGACAGCAACCGCAAAGAGGGCGCCAAGTCCTCCGGCGGGCAGATCCTCGACGCCTTCGTCTATCACAACTACGCGATTGCCGATCAGCCGGGTTCCGTGCGTCTGGGCAAGCAGGTAGTGAGCTGGGGTGAAAGTACCTTCATCGGCGGCGGTATCAACTCGATCAACCCGATCGACGTTTCCGCATTCCGTCGTCCTGGCGCCGAGATCAAGGAAGGCCTGATTCCGGTCAACATGTTCTACGTGTCCCAGAGCCTCACCGATAACCTCTCGGCCGAAGCGTTCTACCAACTGGAATGGGACCAGACCGTCGTCGATAACTGCGGCACCTTCTTCTCCCAGCCGGACATCGTTGCTGACGGTTGCGACAGCAATCTGCGCGTACTGAACAAGCGTTCGCAGATTCCGGCGATCGCTTTGGGGCCGTTGGCCGCCAACGGTGTCAACGTCGACGAAGAAGGCGTGCTGGTGCGCCGTGGGCCGGACCGTGACGCGCGTGATAGCGGTCAGTGGGGCGCGTCCCTCAAATACATGTTCGAGCCACTCGACACCGAGTTCGGCGCCTACTTCATGAACTACCACAGCCGTGCGCCGATCTTCAGCGCCACCGGTGCCCCGCAATCGGTGTACAACACCGCTGCCGGGTTGCCGGGGCCGTTTGCCGCACTCGCACCGCTGCTGGTTGCGGGCAACTCCAATTACTTCATCGAATACCCGGAAGACATTCGTCTCTACGGTCTGAGCTTCTCCACCACCCTGCCTACCGGTACGGCGTGGAGCGGTGAGATCAGCTACCGTCCGAACGCGCCGGTACAACTGAACTCCACCGACATCCTGTTTGCCGGCGTACGTCCTCTGGGCGGCGCGCTGACCAACGCTTCGCTGCTCACTGGCGTGCCGGGTCAGGATCTGCATGGCTATGAGCGCAAGGAAATCACCCAGATACAGACGACGTTCACGCACTTCTTCGATCAGGTCATGGGTGCCAGTCGTCTGACCCTCGTCGGTGAAGTCGGCGCGACCTACGTCGGTGGCCTGGAAAGCCGCTCCGACAAGCGTTATGGCCGTGACCCGGTCTACGGTCCGGGTGAGTTGCCGGCCACTGGCACAGTCGATACCTGCGCCAACATCCTCAACAACAGCACCATCAACGGCGCCGGTCCCGGTTCGCCACAGAACAACCGCAGCCGCAATTGCGAAAACGACGGTTTCACCACGTCGATGTCGTGGGGCTACCGTGGTCGGGCGATCTGGGAATACAACGACGTGTTTGCCGGTGTGAACCTCAAGCCGAACGTGGCCTGGTCCCACGACGTCAGCGGTTACTCGCCAGGCCCTGGCGGCAACTTCGAGGAAGGTCGCAAAGCGGTCAGCCTGGGCGTCGACGCCGAGTACCAGAACACCTACACCGCGAGCCTGGCCTACACCAATTTCTTCGACGGCAAGTACACCACCGTGGACGACCGCGACTTCGTGGCGCTCAGCTTCGGCGTGAACTTCTAAGCACTGCATTTCAGGACGAACGAATTTATGAAAATAACAAAGAGTCTGTTCCACGCCGGTGTTCTGGGCCTGTCGCTGCTGGCGACCAGTGTCATGGCGGCGGTGCCTGCTGCCGAAGCGGATAAACTGGGCAAGAGCCTGACGCCAATGGGCGCGGAAATGGCTGGCAATGCCGACGGCTCGATCCCGGCCTGGAAACCAATGCCAAAAAACGCCGGCAGTGTCGACAGCAAAGGCTTCCTGTCCAACCCTTACGCCAGTGAGCAGCCGCTGTTCACCATCACTGCCAAGGATGTCGACAAGTACAAGGACAAGCTTGCCCCGGGCCAGTACGCGATGTTCAAGCGCTACCCGGAAACCTTCAAGATGCCGGTCTATCCGTCCCATCGCGGTGCCACCGTGCCGGATGACGTATTCGCTGCGATCAAGAAGAACGCCACCAGCACCAACCTGGTGTCCGGCGGCAACGGTCTGGAAAACTTCGATACCGCCGTGCCGTTCCCGATTCCTAAAACCGGCGTGGAAGTGATCTGGAACCACATCACCCGCTATCGCGGCGGCAGCGTGACCCGTCTGGTGACCCAGGCCACGCCGCAACCGAACGGCTCGTACAGCCTGGTGTACTTCCAGGATCAGTTCGTGTTCCGCGACAAGATGAAGGACTACGATCCGGCGAACCCGGGCAACATCCTGTTCTACTTCAAGCAGAAAGTGACCGCGCCGGCGCGTCTGGCCGGTGGCGTACTGCTGGTGCACGAGACGCTCGATCAGGTCAAGGAGCCACGTTCGGCGTGGGTCTACAACGCCGGTCAGCGTCGTGTGCGCCGTGCACCGCAAGTGTCTTATGACGGCCCGGGTACTGCCGCCGACGGCTTGCGTACCTCGGACAACCTCGACATGTACAACGGTGCGCCGGATCGTTACGACTGGAAGCTCGAAGGCAAGAAAGAGATGTACATCGCCTCCGACAGCTACAAGCTCGACGATCCGAAACTGAAGTACTCGGACATCATCAAGGCCGGTCACATCAACCAGGACCTGGCTCGCTACGAGCTGCGCCGCGTCTGGCACGTGGTCGCGACCCTGAAGGAAGGCCAGCGCCACATCTACGCCAAGCGTGACTTCTACATCGACGAGGACACCTGGCAGGCAGCGGTCATCGACCACTACGACGGTCGTGGCCAACTGTGGCGTGTAGCCGAGGCACATGCCGAGAACTACTACGACAAGCAAGTGCCGTGGTACGCCCTCGAAACCCTCTACGACCTGCAGTCCGGCCGTTATCTGGCACTGGGCATGAAGAACGAAGAGAAGCAGGCGTATGACTTCGGCTTCACCGCCACCACCAGCGACTTCACCCCGGCCGCTCTGCGTCAGGATGGTGTTCGCTAAACCTGCGTAAACCCGAGGCCGCACCCTCGTGAAAACGCCCCGACCGGTTCGGGGCGTTTTTTTGCGTGCGGTTTACGCCGCACCGCTCATGTAGGAGCTGCCGAAGGCTGCGATCTTTTGATCCTGTTTTTGATTCTGGAAAAAGCAAAGTCAAGAGATCGCAGCCTTCGGCAGCTCCTACACGGATTCATCGTGGTCGCGATTGGTCGGTGATGCCGGATTTTGGCGGCGCTGTGTAGGCTTTTTGTAGCCATTTGTAGCAGTGACCTTCATTACCTCTTCGTTTAAGGCTAGGCTGCGGACATCTGCAACGCCGCCAATCGCCTTCGAACAAGAGCCGGCCATGACTGATCTGTCCCCACTTCCGGGTCCCGCAAGCATCACCGTCGCAGCACTGGACGGGCGTTTTTTCCGCCCACCGCTGCCTGACGGCTATGTCCTGCGGCCGCGCCTTTGCCAGCGTCTGCAGGCCGGGCTCGGTGGTCGGTTACTGTTGGTCAGCGCCCCGGCCGGGTTCGGCAAGAGCTCGCTGGCGGTGGAGTTCTGTCAGAGTCTGCCTGCGCATTGGCAAAGTCTCTGGCTGGGCTTGAGCCCACGGGACAGCGATCCCGGACGTTTTCTCGAGCGCTTGCTCGAAGGTCTGCAAGACTATTTTCCTGCGTTGGGCGCCGGTGCTCTTGGCCTGCTGAAAATGCGTCAGCGCCATCAGCCGTTCGCCTTCGAAGAATGGCTCGACGGACTGCTCGACGAGCTCGCGCTGCATCTCGATCCCGCCGCGCCGTTGCTGCTGGTGCTCGACGATTACCATCTCGCCCAAGGGCCGGTGCTGGACCGGTGCCTGCAATTCTTCCTCAATCATCTGCCCGATGGCTTGCTGGTGATGGTCACCAGTCGTCAGCGCCCGGACTGGCATCTGGCGCGTCTGCGCCTGTCGCGGCAGTTGCTTGAGCTGCACGAACAGGACTTGCGCCTGACCCACGACGAAGCCCTGACTTTGCTCGACCGCCACAGCAGCTCACTGCGCGGCGAAGCACTGGAAAGCCTGATCCAGCGCAGCGAAGGCTGGGTCGCCGGTCTGCGCTTCTGGCTGCTGGCGGTGGCCGAGGCGGGCAACGATGCCGCGCT
>NZ_RAZO01000419.1:0-5198 GCF_004307535.1 Pseudomonas sp. Sample_9 | reverse complement strand
CCGGTCTGCGCTTCTGGCTGCTGGCGGTGGCCGAGGCGGGCAACGATGCCGCGCTTCCGCAAGCGCTGAATGGCGGTGAAGGGCTGATACGCGATTATCTGCTCGAAGAAGTCATCGATTGCTTGCCAACCGAAGTGCAATCCTTCCTCTACGAAACCGCACCGCAGGAACGCTTTTGCAGCGAGCTGTGCGACGCGGTCCGCGAAGCCCATGACAGCGCCGAGATCCTGCGCTTTCTGCTCGCCCACCAGGTATTTCTGGTGCCGCTGGACGAGCACGGTCACTGGTATCGCTATCACCATTTGTTTTCTGACTTGTTGCGCAGCCGGCCAATCGCCCAGGCGATGGTGCCCAACGCTACACTGCATTTGCGCGCCTGCCGCTGGTTCAACGCACAGGGCTTGCTCGACGAAGCGGTGGAGCAGGCGTTGCGTGCCGGGCATCTCGATGTCGCGGCGAACCTGGTACAGAACCTGTCCGAAGAACAGCTGCTCGCCGAGCAGAACGTCGGCATGCTGCTGCGATGGAAAATGGACTTGCCCGACAGCCTGCTGATCAGCACGCCACGGCTGATCGTGCTCTACAGCTGGGCGCTGGGGCTGGCCTGTCAGCTCGATGCCGCTGAAGAGCTGGCCAGCCATTTGAGCCGTTTCCTGCCGGCGCCTTCGGCCACCGCGCAAAAATCCATGCTGGCGCAATGGCTGGCGCTTAGCGGGATCATCGCTCGCGGGCGCGGCCATCGCGAACTGACCCTGCGTTATTGCAGCGAAGCGCTGGAGAGCCTGCCGGCCAAGCGTTACGGCCAGCGCCTGATGTGTCTGTCGACCCTATCCAATCTGGCGATCGCCGACGGTGATCTGTGGCGCGCCCGTGGCCTGAACCGCGAATCGCTTGAGCTGGCGCAACGGGTCGGCAATCCATTATTCGAAGCACTGGCGCATTACGACAGGGCGCGGGTTCTGCAATCGCGGGGCGAGATCCTGCGCGCGCTGGATGAAGTGCATCAGGGCCTGGAGCGCTTGCGCGGTCTGTCGCCGCAACGCCTGTACGCCGTGCGCGCACGGCTGACGTTGTACGAAGGTTTCCTGCTGGCGATGCGTTTGCAGCCGCAGGCTGCACGCATACGCCTGCTGGCCGGCATTGGCGAGGCGCGGGCCTGTCGCGACATCAGCGTGCTGATCGGCCACTGCGTGATTGCCCGCCTGGACGGCGCCAGCGGCGAGTTCGCCAAGGCCTTCGCCGAACTCGCCGAAGCCGAACGCCTGATGCACATCTGGGACGTGCCGCCGATCTACTACCTGGCGATGATCACCTTGGTCAAATGCGAACTGTGGCTGGCCCAGGGTCGCATCGATCTCGCCGAGGCGTGGCTTGCGCGCCTGGGCCAGACCTACACCGGCGAACACGCCGCTGCACCGCCGGAGTTTCATCCGCAGCTGCCGCTGCATGTGGAGCTGCAACAGGCGCTGCTCGATGTAATTCAGGGCCAACCGATGCTGGCCGAAGGTCGGCTGGACGTATTGCATGAAAACGGCCAGCGGACCGGACGCCAGTTGCTCAGTGTGATGGCGTTGACGCAGAAGGTGACGCTGTTGCTGTCGAATGGGCGCGAACCGGAAGCCCGCAAAACGTTGAGCCAAGCTCTGGAAGCCGCTGCCGGCGGCGTCTTCCAGCCCTTCGATGCGCTACTGAAAAGCCATGCCGACTGGATGCGCGGGCAATTGCAGGCACTCTCCTGCAACGCGGTCAGCCAGCAATTGCTCACGCATTTCCCAACAGCCGCGCCACGCCCGGCCGTGGAAAGCTCCGCTACCGAACAACTCAGCAGCCGGGAATTGGCCGTGCTGCGCCTGATCGCTCAAGGCTGTTCCAATCAGGAGATCAGCGAGCAGTTGTTCATTTCCCTGCACACGGTGAAAACCCACGCCAGCCATATCAATAGCAAGCTCGGGGTTGAGCGGCGTACGCAGGCGGTGGCGCGTGCCAAAGAGCTTGGAGTCTTGCAGTAGTATTTGCGTCAAGCTGTTACGATAAAGATGAATGGAATCAGTCCGAAGGTGAGTATGAAAGAGCAAACTCGACTAACTCAATATAGTCGGAGCGGAGGATGCGGGTGTAAAATTTCACCTCAAGTGCTTGAGAGAATTCTTTCGGGAAATATTTCAAAGACAATTGATTTAGGGCTATGGGTTGGTAACGAAAGTAAAGATGATGCTGCTGTGTTTGGAATTGATGCAGACAGAGGTGTAGTTACCAGCGCTGATTTTTTTACCCCCATTGTCGACGACCCATTTTATTTTGGTCGAATAGCAGCGGCAAATGCTATTAGCGATATTTATGCGATGGGAGGTGAGCCAATAGTCGCGATAGCTATCCTTGGTTGGCCTGTCGGGGAGTTGTCTCCAGACATAGCTGCAGAAGTAATACGAGGTGGAAGGTTTGCTTGCAAAGAGGCGGGAATTGCTCTCGCTGGAGGGCATTCGATCGATTCGATTGAACCATTTTTTGGTCTAAGTGTTACAGGCCTTGTTTCTCGAAAGTCATTGAAAAGAAATAATACGTCAGAGGAGGGGTGCCGGATATATTTGAGCAAGCCCTTAGGCGTTGGCGTTCTTTCCACTGCCGAAAAATTAGGTCTTGTTCGGGAGGAAGATCTAGACAAGGCTAAGGTGTTGATGAGTACCTTAAATAAGGTGGGCGCAAGATTTGGTAAATTGAGCGGTGTTTCGTCTATGACGGATGTCACTGGGTTTGGACTGATTGGGCATCTTCTGGAGATGGCTGAAGGAAGCGGTTTAACTGCGCAAATAACTTACTCCAAAGTCCCTAAATTGGATTGTGTTGAACAATATATAAAGTTCGGGTGTTTACCTTCTGGTGCACGAAGGAATTATGAAAGTTTTCGGGGAAAGGTTACCCCAGATTTAGATGATGGAAAAATGTTGCTGTGTGATCCCCAAACAAATGGTGGTTTGTTGGTTGCGGTAAAAAAGAATGACGAAAATGAGTTTTTAGCGGCTTCTGAAGAAGAAGGAGTGGAGGTTTTTTTAATTGGTGAATTCGTGAAGAGGTCTGGATACGCAATTGAGGTGCTATGAGCCTCTTAAGAAATTCTTATTAAAGGAGTGGGCAAGTGTTTGATTTTCTTTCTCGGTTGCTAAGATTTTTGAAGTCGCCAGGGCCATTGTGGGGTACCGTAGTATTCTCTTTATGTTTTGTCGTGGCTGCTAGCATTTTTTTTAAAGTCTCAGATCTTGCGGCTTATTGGGTTTCAGCTGGATTGTTCTTTATTGGGGTAATTCTTTCTTTCGTTTTTTCACGGACGGCCGGTTTTGATGGGGCTCTATCTCACTTTCGAGAAGTTATCATTGGTTCGACAAGTATAGGTTTGGTTTCTATAAAAAAGCTTTCTGATAATCCGCCGGAAGTTATAGCGCTTCAAACAAAAACAAGTATGCAATTTATGGGGATCGCTGGTGAGAAGTTTTTAAGGGCTGCATTAGAGTCTGGTGTTTTTTTTAGAACTAATACAAGTGTGCAAGCTGTCAGGATAATGTTAATGGATCCTTTTAGCGATGACATGGCTCGCCTTTCCATGGGTGAGAATGGTCAAAGCACAAATCGATTAAAAATTATCGCCACAATCAAACTTTTACACGACCTTCAGATGAAGGGCTATAAGTTTGAGGTTCGGCTTTATCCGAAGACTCCACCTTTGCGGTTGCTGATTTCTGATAATACTGTTACAGCGATGTCAGTGTATTCACCCGATTCAAATGGTTGGAGGAATGCGCAGTTAATATTTGATGCCAAAAACTGCCCTGATTCGTTGGCTCCATATTTTTGTGAGTTGTTTAATGATTTGTGGGAGCGCGGGTTGAATTTTAATTTGAGCCAAAGAGCTGAGGCCTTGTCATCGTTCAAGCAGGCGATTGATTCAACTATGGTTGAAGTGGGAATGGTTCATGGCAGATTTCAACCTTTTCATCATGAACATTTCGAATACGTGCTATATGGAATATCCAGGTCGAAAAAATGTTTGATCGGAATTACTCAACCCGATATTGGGAAGATTACAGGTTGTGAGTTATTGCCGCACCGAGGTACTTCTGAGGGAAATCCGTTCTCATTTGAAGAGCGCGCGGACATGATTCGGTTGTCGCTATTAGATTGGGGAGTGCCAGAGAGCAGGTTTGAAATCATAAGGTTTGACATCGATCAATCTGATGAGGCTTTTTCTGTTCTCCGTCAAGAGCATAAAAATGTAGTGCAGTTTGTTAGGCTTTTTAGTGAGTGGGAAATTCATAAAAAGAAGATATTCGAAAGTGCTGGAATGAAGGTTGAAATCGTCCGTAGCGAGGCTAGCCAGTTCTCTACAAAAAATGTTACCGGCACTCTAGTTAGGGAGCTTGTAGAGTCAGACAGGAATTGGAAAGATTTTGTTCCCTTGGGTACAAAGTTGGTTGTTTCAAGTCGCGGTAAGCCAAAGAGGAAATAGGAATGCTTTCGAATTCGGATATTGAGTTGCTTATTATTGAGGGTTCTTTGCGTGTTGTCTCAAAAGAAAGTGTAACTCTTCGTCCCGGCTCCATTTGCTTGCATCTCGCATCTGAGGTGATGGTTTTTGATCTGCCCTGCCAGCCTGTGGATTTATTAAATTCTAGTACTTATCCACAGTTGGTTAGTAAGAAGATTTGTGATGTTGATGGTTATGTACTGAATCCTGGGGGTTTTGTGTTGGCAGGTACTGTAGAGAAGGTTGGCTTAAGTGAAGATATTGGAGGTCAATTATCTAATTTGTCAGGGCTCGCAAGACTGGGTTTAAATGTTTTGCTTTCAACACATGTTGCTCCGGGTTTTGGCTCAAAGGAGCCAAAAGCTTTTACTCTAGAGATTCATAATGTCTCGCCTTTTTCACTAATTCTGAAGCCAGGTATGCGCATTTGTCATCTGATTCTCCATCGAATGAATTCAAGTGCTTCAGTCGGTTATGACGAGTTAATGGTCGACAAATATACTTCTGGAGCGCCGTCTGGATCTGAGTATATGGGGTAATTGTTGAGAGGTTTGGTAGGTTTTGTTTTTTATCTAAGCTTCATCGTGTTAAATATTTTAACGATTAATTAGGCTGTGTCGAAATATGATCCGCGAAACCTTCCCCGTCGGCCCGCTCCAGTGCAACTGCACCATCATCGGCG
>NZ_RAZO01000034.1:0-11592 GCF_004307535.1 Pseudomonas sp. Sample_9 | reverse complement strand
TCAAACCACATCAACCCCTACGTGAATCGCATCATGCCGCCAAAACTCCAGATCACAATCAATCAACCGCCCATGCTGATCATAATTGACCCGAGCAATCCTCAGTCCCGGACTCCCCACCGACACCCGTAAAGCCGCCGCCGCATCGACAGATAAAGACGTAGGCACGATCTCAAACCGCACCCGCCCATAGTGCAAATCGAAATGCCGCGCATACAGCTCGGTGATCGACTGATTCAAATCAAACTCGAGGATCCCCGGAAAAAACTGCGGATTCAGATAGTGCTCCACATACAACACCAATCGCCCGTCGATACGCCGCGAACGACAGATCTGAATCACGCTCGACAAGGCCGGCAACTGCAACCACGCACACACCGCCGCCGAAGCCGGCTGCAACCGCGCCGAAATCACCTCGGTCGACGGCTCACGCCCCTGCGCACTGACCATCGCGTGAAAGTGACTGCGCTGCATCAGGTTGTACGCCAGACGCGGCGGCGACACGAACCAGCCGCGCCGCTCTTCACGGTAAATCTGCCCCTGCGCCTCCAGTTGCAACAACGCCTCTCGCACGGTGATCCGCGTCGTCCCGAACAACTCGCTGAGCTTGCGTTCAGCGGGCAACTTGCTCCCGGCCGCCAGCAAACCATGATCGATCTGCTCCTGCAGCACCTGGCCAATCGCTGTCACCGCTTTCGTTGCCTCATCGCGCATCAACGTTACCTATCTGGACTAGACCAGCACTGTTTCGGGGCAAATCCGAACGCCGATCAAAGCGCCTTCGTATGTTGCAAGCCTAGGCAGTGCAGATGACCGACAGATGACAAAACTACCGAACGGTCGCTTTCACGGCTTGCAATACATCGGCCAAGTCCCCTGCCCTACGGGCCTTTGGGTATGGTCTACGCTGATCTGGCACCTTCCTGACAATGGTTGATAAAAGATCAGCCACGAGGCCATCGACATCAAAATGTCATCCAGCCGACCTAAATTGGCTCAGGTATTGCTGACCTAGACCAACACAAACCGCAATCGCAGCGTTGAACACGACCAAGGAGCTTCGGAATGAAACAGCTTTTCCTGGCAACACTGTTAGGCTCGACCATTGCTATGTGCACCGCCGCCATGGCGGCCGACACCGATCTGAAAACCCTCGAAGCCGCTGCGAAAGCGGAAGGCGCGGTCAATAGCGTCGGCATGCCCGACAACTGGGCCAACTGGAAAGGCACGTGGGATGACCTGGCTGCGAATTACGGCTTGAAGCACATCGACACCGACATGAGTTCGGCTCAGGAAATCGCCAAGTTCGCCGCCGAGAAAGATAACGCCACCGCCGACATCGGCGACGTCGGTGCCGCCTTCGGCCCGATCGCGGTCAAGCAAGGCGTGGTGCAACCCTACAAGCCAAGCACCTGGGATCAAGTTCCGGACTGGGCCAAGGACAAGGACGGCAACTGGGCGCTGGCCTACACCGGTACCATCGCCTTCATCGTCAACAAGAAGCTACTGAACGGCTCCGACGTGCCCACCAAATGGGCTGACCTGAAGACCGGCAAATACAAGGTTTCCATCGGCGACGTGAGCACTGCAGCGCAGGCCGCCAACGGCGTTCTCGCCGCCGCACTGGCCAATGGCGGTGACGAGAAAAACATCAAGCCTGCCCTGCTGCTGTTCGCCGACCTCGCCAAACAGGGTCGCCTGTCGATGGCAAACCCGACCATCGCCACCATGGAAAAAGGCGAGATCGAAGTCGGCGTGGTCTGGGATTTCAACGGCCTCAGCTACAAAGCCAAGATGGCCAATCCGGATGACTACGTGGTGCTGATCCCGTCTGACGGCTCGGTGATTTCCGGCTACACCACGATCATCAACAAGTACGCGAAAAACCCCAACGCCGCCAAGCTGACCCGCGAATACATCTTCAGCGACGCCGGCCAGACCAACCTCGCCCGCGGCAACGCCCGGCCGATCCGCGCCGAACACCTGCAACTGCCGGAAGACGTGAAAGCCCAACTGCTGCCGAACGAGCAGTACAAGAAGGTCACGCCGGTCAAGGACGCCGAGGCGTGGGAAAAGACCTCCAAAGCCCTGCCACAACAGTGGAACGAAGAAGTCATCGTCGAGATGAAGTAATCCTTCATCTGTAGGAGCTGCCGGAGGCTGCGATCTTTTGATCTTGCCCTTTAAAGCAACATCAAAAGATCGCAGCCTCCGGCAGCTCCTACACAGATTGGTTCCAGATTTGTTTTCGGAGTTCTTGCCCCTATGAAGCACACCGTCATCCTTGTCGTGCTCGACGGCCTCAACTACGAGGTTGCGTGTCACGCCATGGGGCATCTGCAGGCTTATGTTGGCGCAGGACGCGCGGCGCTCTATCAGCTGGAGTGCGAATTGCCGGCCCTGTCCCGACCGCTTTACGAATGTATTCTCACCGGCGTGCCGCCGATCGACAGCGGCATTGTCCACAACAATGTCTCGCGCTTGTCCAACCAGCGCAGCATCTATCACTACGCCCGCGATGCCGGGTTGAAAACAGCCGCTGCGGCGTATCACTGGGTCAGCGAGCTGTACAACCGCTCACCGTTCGTGGCGGCGCGCGACCGCCACACCAATGATCCGACGCTGCCGATCCAGTACGGCCACTTCTACTGGAACGATCATTATCCGGATTCGCACCTGTTCGCCGACGCCGAAAGCCTGCGCCTGCGCCACGCGCCGGATTTCCTCCTGATCCACCCGATGAACATCGACGACGCCGGGCACAAGCACGGCCTCGACAGCTCGCAATACCGCAACAGCGCGCGCTCGGCTGACGTCATCCTCGCCGATTATCTGCAGAGCTGGCTCGACGCTGGTTATCAGGTATTGGTGACCGCCGACCACGGCATGAACAACGATCGTTCGCACAACGGCCTGCTGGCGGAAGAACGTCAGGTACCGCTGTTCGTCCTCGGTGAGGCGTTCAGCCTCAACCCTGACGCCACTCCGAAGCAGACCGAGCTCTGCGGCACGGTTTGCGAACTGCTCGGCGTGCCCCACGACAAACCTGTATGCCGGGAGCTGCTCAAGTGAATGCCATGAATCGCGGCAAATGGCTCGCGGCGCTGTGTCTGGTGCCCTTCGCGCTGTTCTTCATCGTCTTCGAAATTGCCCCGCTGGTCTGGGTGATGATCAACAGCCTGCAATCGGAAGAGTCCGGCTGGGGCCTGGCCAACTTCAGCAAGATCTTCGGTTCGAAGTTCTATCGGCAGGCGATCCAGTACAGCCTGGAGATCAGTTTCTGGTCGAGCGTATTCGGCATCATCATCGCCGTGCTGGGTGCGTATTCACTACGCCGCGTCGATTCGAAGCTGCGCAACTTCGTGAATGCCTTCGCCAACATGACCAGCAATTTTGCCGGCGTGCCGCTGGCGTTCGCCTTCATCATCCTGCTCGGTTTCAACGGCAGCATTACCATCATGCTCAAGCAGTCGGGGATCATTCAGGACTTCAACCTGTACTCGAAAACCGGCCTGATCATCCTCTACACCTACTTCCAGATTCCCCTCGGCGTGCTGCTCCTCTACCCGGCTTTCGACGCTCTGCGGGAAGACTGGCGCGAGTCCGCCGCACTGCTCGGCGCCAACGGCTGGCAGTTCTGGCGGCACATCGGCCTGCCGGTGTTGACCCCGGCGCTGCTCGGCACGTTCGTGATCCTGCTGGCCAACGCCCTCGGCGCCTACGCCACGGTTTATGCGCTGACCACCGGCAACTTCAACGTTCTACCGATCCGTATTGCGGCGATGGTCTCCGGCGACATTTCCCTTGACCCGAACCTGGCCAGCGCCCTGGCCGTGGTGCTCGTGGCGCTGATGACCATCGTCACCGTCGTGCATCAACTGCTGTTGAAGAGGAGCTACCATGTCTCGCGCTGAATCCGGCCCGGCCGGCCTCTACCACCGCGTCGTGGTTTATCTGCTGTTCGCCATTCTGCTGTTGCCGCTGCTGGGCACGCTGGTCTATTCGATCGCCAGCAGTTGGTCGGCAACGATTCTGCCCAGCGGCTTCACCTTCAAGTGGTACATCCAGCTGTGGAGCGATCCGCGCTTTCTGCATGCATTCGGTCAGTCGCTGATTGTCTGTGTCGGCGCGCTGGTGCTGTCGGTGGTGCTGATCCTGCCGCTGCTGTTCGTCGTGCATTACTACTTTCCCAAGCTCGATGCGCTGATGAACATCCTCATCCTGCTGCCCTTCGCGGTACCGCCGGTGGTGTCCTCGGTGGGGCTGTTGCAGCTCTACGGTTCCGGGCCGATGGCGATGGTCGGTACGCCATGGATTCTGATCGGCTGCTACTTCACCGTGGCGCTGCCGTTCATGTACCGCGCGATCACCAACAACCTGCAAGCGATCAACCTGCGCGACCTGATGGACGCCGCGCAACTGCTCGGCGCCAGCACCTTTCAAGCGGCGTTTCTGGTGGTGCTGCCGAACCTGCGCAAGGGCCTGATGGTGGCGCTGCTGCTGTCGTTCTCGTTCCTCTTCGGTGAGTTCGTGTTCGCCAACATCCTCGTCGGCACGCGCTACGAAACCCTGCAGGTGTACCTGAACAACATGCGTAACAGCAGCGGCCACTTCACCAGTGCGCTGGTCATTTCGTATTTCTTTTTCGTGCTGGTCCTGACCTGGATCGCCAACATCTTGAACAAGGACAAAAGCGAATGAGCTACGTCAGCGTCCAACACCTGCAGAAAAGTTATGCCGGCACCACGGTGTTCAGCGACATCGATTGCGAGATCAACAAAGGTGAGTTCGTCACCCTGCTCGGCCCGTCCGGGTGCGGCAAGTCGACTTTGCTGCGTTGCATCGCCGGGCTGACCCCGGTGGACGGCGGCAAGATCCTCCTCGAGGGCGTCGACATCGTGCCGTTGAGCCCGCAGAAACGCGGAATCGGCATGGTCTTTCAAAGCTATGCGCTGTTCCCAAACATGACCGTCGAACAGAACGTCGCCTTCGGCCTGCGTATGCAAAAGGTCAACGCCGATGACAGCCACAAACGCGTGGCAGAAGTGTTGAAACTGGTTGAGCTGCACGACTTCGCCAGCCGCTATCCGCATCAGCTTTCAGGTGGCCAATGCCAACGAGTCGCCCTCGCCCGCTCACTGGTAACCCGCCCGCGCTTGTTGCTGCTGGATGAGCCTTTGTCAGCCCTCGACGCACGGATACGCAAACACCTGCGCGAACAGATTCGCCAGATTCAGCGCGAACTTGGCCTGACCACGATCTTCGTCACCCACGATCAGGAAGAAGCGCTGACCATGTCGGACCGGATATTCCTGATGAATCAGGGCAAGATCGTTCAGAGCGGCGATGCCGAAACCCTCTATACCGCGCCGGTCGATGTGTTCGCCGCCGGCTTCATCGGCAACTACAACCTGCTCGATGCCGCTGCCGCCTCAAAGCTGTTGCAACGGACGATCAGCCACCGCATCGCCATCCGCCCGGAAGCCATCGAACTGAGCCTCGACGGCGAACTCGACGCGCAGATCCGCAGCCACAGCCTGCTCGGTAACGTCATTCGCTATCGCGTCGAAGCACGCGGCGTGGAATTGGTGGTCGATGTGCTCAACCGTTCCGCCGCCGATCTGCATCCCGACGGACAGCGCCTGGCAATTTCCATCGATCCAACGGCCTTGTGCCAAGTAGCTTAAAAGCAGCTGCAAGCTTCGAGCTACAAGCTTCAGGTTGTAGACTGCGGCGTACTTGATTCCAATTTCTTGCAGCTTGAAGCTCATGGCTTGAAGCTGTTCTCGGAGAGAACCGATGGCTTTGGCAATTTTTGATCTGGACGAAACGTTGATTCACGGTGACTGTTCCTCGCTATGGAGTGAGCAGATGGTCCGCCTCGGCTGGGTCGATGGCGAGTCGTTCATGCAGCGTGACAAGGAACTGATGGATGCCTACGGCCGCGGACATCTGGCGATGGAAGACTATATGGCCTTCAGTCTCGAACCGCTGATTGGCCGCACCCCTGAGGAAATCGAGCACTTGGTTGGCCCGTGGGTGGAGGATTTCATCGAACCGATCATCTTCAGCGACGCGACCAAAACCATCGCCGCCCACCGCAAGGCCGGTGACCGGATTCTGGTGATCTCGGCGTCGGGTATCCATCTGGTCAAGCCGATCGGCGAACGATTAGGTATTGATGAGGTTCTCGCCATCGAACTGGAAGTAGCCCACGGCGCATACAGCGGTAAAACCGTCGGCACCCTGACTTACCGCGAAGGCAAAATCACCCGCTTGCTGGAATGGCTGGACGCCGAAGAAGAAAACCTCGAAGGCGCGAGTTTTTATTCCGATTCGCGCAACGATCTGCCGTTGTTGCTTAAAGTGGACTTCCCCCACGTGGTCAATCCGGATCCGGTGCTGCTTGAGCACGCCGAAAAGGCCGGCTGGCCGATCCATCTCTGGAAATAAAAGCAAAAGATCGCAGCCTTCGGCAGCTCCTACTTTTGCAATGCGTGCCTCTGTAGGAGCTGCCGGAGGCTGCGATCTTTTGACCTTGCTTTGCTGTCAGCTCAAACCCTCATTGATCACCAACACTAACTTGCCCGCCACCGTATTGCTCGCCAGTTCGGCAAACGCCGCCTCGGCATCCTTCACCGCAAACGCTTTGGCCAGTTGCGGACGCAAGCGCCCCTCGGCAAACAGCGGCCACACATGCTGGCCCAGATCGCTGAGCAGATCGGCCTTGAACTGATCGTCACGGCTGCGCAACGTCGAACCGAGCAGTTGCACACGCTTGGCCAACACCTGCGCCAGATCCAGTTTCGCCTCGCGACCGCCCATCAAACCGATCAACACCCAACGCCCGTCCAGCGCCATCAGCTTGAGGTTCAATGCTGAATAATTGCCGCCCACCGGGTCGAGAATCACGTCGAACGGCCCGAAGTCGCGCAGGCTCTCCAAATCATCGGTACGCACCACACCGCCCTGAGCCCCCAGTGCTTCGCAGTAAGCCAGGCGTTCGGCGGTACCGACGCTGACCCAGCACGGGTTACCAAACGCCTTGCACAGCTGAATGGCGGCTGAACCGATTCCACTTGCGCCGGCGTGCAGGAGAATTTTCTCACCGGGCTTCAACGCTGCAAGTTGAAACACATTCAGCCAGACGGTGGCGTACACCTCGGGCAATGCCGCCGCCTCGATCAGCGAAACACCTTCGGGCACCGGCAGCACGTGCCGTCCGTCGACGACCACCTCTTCAGCCATGCCGCCCCCGGCCAGCAAGGCGCAAACCCGGTCGCCGACTTGCCAGGACGAGCCCGCACCGACTTCGCTGATCACCCCGGAGCACTCAAGACCGAGCACGTGGCTGGCCCCGGGCGGGGGCGGATAAAGTCCTGCTTTCTGTAATAAATCGGCGCGATTGAGGCCGGCTGCCGCCACCCGGATGCGGACTTGTCCTACATCGCAGGTAGGACTCGGCTCTTCAACCCATGCCACTTGACCTTCAACGCCTTGCAATGCCTTCACACTGCCTCCATAGTGAGTCTGGACTGAGCCCGAAGCTGTAGCGCCGGGCTTTTTGCATTATGCGACCGGCTCTCAAAGAACCGGCGACTTCAAAGACGGCCTAATATGCGTTATCAATTGTCCCCGCGTCGAATCAGCATGAAGCATCTGCTCCCCAGCACCGCCCTCGCTCTTTTCATCGGTATCGGCCTGTTGCCGGTGTCGGGCACCACATTCGCAGCCAACAGCTGGGACAAGTTGCAGCCTGATCGCGATGAAGTCATCGCCAGCCTGAACGTCGTCGAGTTGCTCAAGCGTCACCACTACAGCAAGCCGCCGCTCGACGATGCGCGCTCGGTGATCATCTACGACAGCTACATCAAGCTGCTCGACCCATCGCGCAGCTATTTCATGGCCAGCGATATCGCCGAATTCGACAAGTGGAAGACGCAGTTCGACGACTTCCTCAAAAGCGGCGACCTCAACGCCGGGTTCACCATCTACAAGCGCTACCTGGACCGCGTGAAAGCGCGTCTGGACTTCGCCCTTGCCGAGCTGAACAAAGGCGTCGACAAAATGGACTTCAACACCAAGGAGACCTTGCTGATCGATCGCAAGGACGCGCCTTGGCTCAAGTCCACCGCGGAACTCGACGACCTGTGGCGCAAACGCGTCAAGGACGAAGTGCTGCGCCAGAAGATCGCCGGCAAAGAGCCGAAGCAGATCCAGGAAACCCTGACCAAGCGCTACAAGAATCAGTTGGCGCGTCTGGACCAGACCCGTGCCGAGGACATCTTCCAGGCGTACATCAACACCTTCGCCATGTCCTACGACCCGCACACCAACTATCTGTCGCCGGATAACGCGGAAAACTTCGACATCAACATGAGCCTGTCCCTCGAGGGCATCGGCGCCGTGTTGCAGAGCGACAACGATCAAGTGAAAGTCGTGCGTCTGGTGCCGGCAGGCCCGGCGGACAAGACCAAGCAGGTCGCTCCGGCCGACAAGATCATCGGCGTTGCCCAGGGCAACAAGGAAATGGTCGACGTGGTGGGCTGGCGCCTGGACGAAGTGGTCAAGTTGATTCGCGGTCCGAAAGGCACCGTGGTGCGCCTGGAAGTGATCCCGGCGAGCAATGCGCCGAACGATCAGACCACCAAGATCGTGCCGATCACCCGTGAAGCGGTGAAGCTCGAAGACCAGGCCGTGAAGAAGTCGATCCTCAGCCTGAAACAGGACGGCAAGGACTACAAACTTGGCGTGATTGAAATCCCGGCTTTCTACCTCGACTTCAAGGCCTTCCGTGCCGGAGATCCGGATTACAAGAGCACCACTCGCGACGTCAAGAAGCTGCTCACCGAGCTGCAGAAGGACAAGGTCGACGGCGTGGTCATCGACCTGCGCAACAACGGCGGCGGCTCGCTGCAGGAAGCCACCGAGCTGACCAGCCTGTTTATCGACAAAGGTCCGACCGTACTCGTGCGTAACGCCGACGGCCGTGTCGACGTGCTCGAAGATGAAAACCCGGGCGCGTTCTACAAAGGCCCGATGGCGCTGCTGGTCAACCGCCTGTCCGCCTCGGCCTCGGAGATCTTCGCCGGCGCCATGCAGGACTACCACCGCGCGCTGATCATCGGTGGCCAGACCTTCGGCAAAGGCACCGTGCAGACCATTCAGCCGCTGAACCATGGCGAACTGAAACTGACTCTGGCCAAGTTCTACCGTGTCTCCGGGCAGAGCACCCAGCATCAGGGCGTGCTGCCGGACATCGACTACCCATCGCTGATCGACACCAAGGAAATCGGCGAGAGCGCTCTGCCGGAAGCCATGCCGTGGGACACCATACGCGCGGCGATCAAACCGGCGGCCGATCCGTTCAAGCCGTTCCTCGCCCAGCTGAAGTCCGAACATGACGCGCGCACCAACAAGGATGCCGAGTTCGTGTTCATCCGCGACAAGCTGGCCCTGGCGCAGAAACTGATGGAAGAAAAAACCGTCAGCCTCAACGAAGCCGATCGTCGTGCCCAGCACGCCGACATCGACGCCAAGCAACTGGCGATGGAGAACATCCGTCGCAAGGCCAAAGGCGAAGAACCGCTCAAAGAGCTGAAGAAAGAAGACGAAGACGCACTGGCCGCTGCCGAGCCGGACAAGGTCAAACCGGAAGACGATGCCTATCTGAGCGAAACCGGGCGCGTGCTGCTGGATTACCTGAAACTGAGCAATCAGGTGGCCAAGAAGTAAGTGATGGCAATTTAGTGCTGACGATCCCCGGATCGTCATCAAACAGTCATCATTCTGTCGTGCAATAAAGGACCGAGAGCAAGCGCTCCCGGTCCTTTTTTTATCGCCAGAGACTGCCATGACCACGACCGAACAGCTGAGCGCCTTGAGCTCGATCCTGACTCAAAGCGGTTTACACAGCCTGTTCCAGCCGATCATCTGCCTCTCCGAGCGACGTATTCTCGGCTACGAAGCCCTGACCCGTGGCCCGTCCAACAGCCCTCTTCACTCGCCGATTGCCCTGTTCGCCGTGGCGCGACAGGCTGGCCGATTGAGCGAACTGGAGATCGCCTGCCGACAAAGCGCCTGTCGCCGGTTCAATGAGCAGCAGTTGCCGGGCAAACTGTTCCTCAACGTTTCGCCGGAATCCTTGCTTGAGGCCGCGCACCAACCCGGACGAACGTTGCAGCTGTTGCAGGACTTGGGCATTGCGCCGAGCCAAGTGGTAATCGAGCTCACCGAGCAGACCCCGATCGATGACTTTCAGTTGCTGCAAACCGCTCTGCATCACTACCGGGCGATGGGCTTTTCCATTGCGCTGGACGACTTGGGCGCGGGGTATTCGAGCCTGCGCCTGTGGTCGGAATTGCGTCCGGATTACGTGAAGATCGACCGGCACTTCATCGACGGTATTCATCAGGATGCATTGAAAAGAGAGTTTGTCGGTTCGATTCTGCAAATCGCCAAAGCGTCCCGCGCGCAGGTGATTGCCGAGGGGATCGAGTTGCCGGAAGAACTCGCGGTGCTGACTGAAATGGGCGTCGACCTGGTGCAAGGCTACCTGCTCGGCCGCCCTCAGGAACATCCATCCCGCGACGCTCGCGCCTTGATGCCCAAACACGACAGCAGCGCTGTCGCGCTGAATGACGAAGGCAGCGACCTCAGCGCCCTGCTCAACGAGCAGCCCGCCGTGCAACGCGATACGCCCACCGCGACGGTACTGGAAGCCTTCCGCCGCCAAGCCAACCTCAATTCGCTCGCGGTGCTCGACGAACAAGGCCAGCCCTGCGGCATCGTCCATCGCCACTCGCTGTCGGACGCGCTGCTCAAACCGTTTGCCACCGATCTGTTCGCGCGCAAACCGATCAGCCGCCTGATGAACGATGATTTCCTCGCCGTGGAAATCAGCCAGTCGCTGCAGCAAGTCAGCCGACTGATCACCAGCCGCGCCCGCCAGCGCATCGAAGAAGACTTCATCATCACCCTCAACGGCAGTTACCTCGGCCTCGGCCGGGTGATCGACGTGCTGAAACTGATCACCGAACTGAAAATCCAGCAGGCACGCTACGCAAATCCCCTCACCCTTCTCCCGGGCAACGTACCGATCCAGCAATGCCTCACGCGCCTGCTGCAACAGGCCCGCGAGTCGATCATCTGCTACGTCGACATCGACAGCTTCAAACCCTTCAACGACATCTACGGCTACGGCCGAGGCGACGAAGTCCTGCTCTGCCTCGCGCAATGCCTCAACGAACGCATCGACCCCACCCGCGACTTCGTCGGTCACATCGGCGGCGACGACTTCCTCCTCGTCCTCGGCCCCGAAGACTGGCGCAAACGCCTCAACCAACTGCTCGACGACTTCCAGAGCCAATGCCGCCGCTTCTACCGTCCCGAGCATCTGGAGGCCGGCTGCTTCGTTGCACCCAATCGCCAAGGCGTGCGGCAGGAGTTTGCGTTGTTGTCGTTATCGATTGGGGTGGTGCATCTGCGGCCTGAGGCTTGTGCAGCGCTTGATGCCAGCCAGCTTGCGGAGATGGCTTCGCAGGCTAAGCATCATGCGAAGGGGGTTGTGGGGTTTAGTGTGTATTTGCTCGA
>NZ_RAZO01000091.1:0-1210 GCF_004307535.1 Pseudomonas sp. Sample_9 | reverse complement strand
TCGAAGAAACCGCGCGCAAATATTTCAAGATCTGGGAGATGGCCTGCTTCTCCGGCTTTCTCAATGCTCGTGAAGTGGCCAAGCGCATGGTCACTCGGCAGCGCGGCACGATTCTGTTCACCGGTGCCACGGCCGGGCTGCGCGGCGCCTCTGGATTTGCCGCTTTCGCTGGAGCCAAACATGGCATCCGCGCACTGGCGCAAAGCATGGCGAGAGAATTGGGGCCGATGAACATTCATGTCGCCCACGTTGTGGTTGATGGTGCGATCGACACCGACTTCATCCGCAGCAGCTTTCCCGAAAAATACGCGACCAAGGATCAGGACGGCATTCTCAATCCGGAGCACATCGCTGAAAACTATTGGTATCTGCACAGTCAGCCGAGGGATGCCTGGACTTTTGAGCTGGACCTGCGTCCCTGGAACGAACGCTGGTAAGCCCTCCTCCCTCATTACAACAATAAGAGAGCAATTTGATCATGACCAAAACCGTGGAATTCTATTTCGACCTCGGCAGCCCCACCACCTATCTGGCGCACACCCAGCTAGCGAAAATCTGCGCCGATACCCAAAGCGAACTGATCTACATCCCGATGCTGTTGGGTGGCGTATTCAAAGCCACCGGCAACGCTTCGCCGGCAGTGATTCCGGCCAAGGGCCGCTACATGTTTCAGGACCTCGATCGCTTCGCCAAACGCTACGGCGTACAGCTCAGATTCAATCCGCACTTTCCAATCAACACGCTGATATTGATGCGTGCCGTCACCGGCATTCAACTGCATCAGCCACAGCGTTTCGCCGAGTTCGTCGATTGCCTGTTCAGGGCGCTTTGGGTGGAGGGCCGTAACCTCAACGACCCGCAAACCATCGCCGCCGTGCTGACTGAAAACGGCTTCGATCCCGAAGAAGTATTGGCCCTGAGCAACGATGAATCAGTCAAAGCCAAACTCAAGGAAAACACCGAAGCCGCTATCAAGCGCGGCGTCTTCGGTGCCCCCAGCATGTTTATCGGCGATCAGCTGTTCTTCGGTCAGGATCGACTCGACTTCGTAGAAGAGGCATTGCGCCAAGATTGAAGCCGAGCCCCAAGGCATCGCGAGCGGTGCCTTGGGTAAATCGATCAAATGGCCACAGTGCGCTCGTTCAGCCAGCTCAGCGCCGCGCCATCCAGCAACGGACTCAGACGCTCGCGTACTTCACTGTGATAAGCA
>NZ_RAZO01000447.1:0-1211 GCF_004307535.1 Pseudomonas sp. Sample_9 | reverse complement strand
GTCTTCTCAGCGGCACCCTCTGCGGCGAAGGCCTCGGGTATACTGCCGCGTTTTGCGATCCCTGCCGGCGCTGCGCTGGTCATGCAATGTGTTCTTACGTTTTGTTTAAGCAGCCGAAGCTGCTCTGAACCAGCCTGAGCAGGGATGTATCGGTAGATTTTTGGAGTTTTTATGCTCGAACAGGCTCAACGCGTCCTCAAGGACATCTTCGGCTACGACAGTTTCCGTGGCCGTCAGGGTGCGATCATTGAGCGCGTGGCCAGCGGCGGTGATGCGCTGGTGCTGATGCCTACCGGTGGCGGCAAGTCGTTGTGCTTCCAGGTGCCGGCGCTATTGCGTGAAGGTCTGGCGGTGGTCGTGTCGCCGTTGATCGCGCTGATGGACGATCAGGTCGCCACCCTTGAAGAACTGGGCGTGGCCGCCGCTGCGCTGAACTCCACGCTGAGTGCCGAGCAGCAGCGCGACCTCGCTCTGCGGATCAAACGCGGCGAAGTGAAAATGCTCTATTTGGCGCCCGAGCGCTTGGTGCAGCCGCGCATGCTGGCATTCCTGCAAAGCCTGGAAATCGCCTTGTTCGCCATCGACGAAGCGCATTGCGTATCGCAATGGGGCCACGATTTCCGCCGCGAATACCTGCAACTGGGTCAATTGGCCGAGCTGTTCCCCAACGTTCCGCGCATCGCTCTCACCGCGACCGCCGACAAGCGCACCCGCGAAGAAATCGTCGATCGCCTGCACCTGCAGAACGCCGAACGCTTCCTGTCGAGTTTCGATCGCCCAAACATCTTTTATCGCATCGTGCCCAAGGAACAGCCGCGCAAACAGTTGCTGGCGTTCCTCGCCGAGCGGCGCAGCGATGCCGGCATCGTGTATTGCCTGTCGCGCAAGAAGGTCGAAGAAGTTGCGGCGTTCCTCAGCGAACAGGGTTTCCCGGCGCTGCCGTATCACGCCGGTCTGCCCAACGATTTGCGCGCCTATCACCAGAAGCGCTTCCTCAACGAGGAAGGCCTGATCATGGTTGCCACGGTGGCGTTCGGCATGGGCATCGACAAGCCCAACGTACGCTTTGTCGCGCACCTTGATCTGCCGAAATCCCTTGAGGCTTATTACCAGGAAACCGGGCGCGGCGGCCGTGACGGGCTGCCGGCGGATGCGTGGATGGCTTACGGTCTGCAAGACGTGGTGATGCTCAAGCAGATGCTGCAGAACTC
>NZ_RAZO01000158.1:0-11665 GCF_004307535.1 Pseudomonas sp. Sample_9 | reverse complement strand
AAAAAAA
Source organism: Pseudomonas sp. Sample_9 (assembly GCF_004307535.1). NCBI lineage: Bacteria > Pseudomonadati > Pseudomonadota > Gammaproteobacteria > Pseudomonadales > Pseudomonadaceae > Pseudomonas > Pseudomonas sp. Sample_9. The sequence goes on along the minus strand of NZ_RAZO01000158.1, from coordinate 11,658 downwards.
CCGCCTGAGCTCAACCAGCCCAGGCGGTTTTTTGTGTTCTCAGCAATTACCCCTGCTGAGCAACCTTCTTCTGCTTCGCCCGGCGCGACATCATGTTCAACACTTCGATACCGGCCGAGAAAGCCATGGCCGCGTACACATAACCTTTCGGTACGTGAGCGCCGAAGCCTTCGGCGATCAGCGTCATGCCGATCATGATCAGGAAGCCCAGCGCCAGCATGACCACCGTCGGGTTATCGTTGATGAACTTGGCCAGCGGGTCAGCCGCGAGCAGCATCACCAGCACCGACACCACCACCGCGATGATCATGATCGGCAAGTGTTCGGTCATGCCGACAGCGGTAATGATGCTGTCGATCGAGAACACCATGTCGAGCATCAGGATCTGACCGATAGCCGCGGCAAAACCAAGCGTTACGGTCGAAGTCGCTGTTTTCGGGTCTTCCGGCGACGGGTCCATGCTGTGATGGATCTCGGTCGTGGCTTTCCACACCAGGAACAGGCCACCGGCGATCAGGATCATGTCCTTCCAGGAGAACGCCTGGCCGAGGATTTCGATCACAGGCTCGGTCAACTGCACGATGAACGCGATGGTGCTCAGCAGGGCCAGACGCAGAATCAGGGCCATGCCGATACCGATACGGCGCGCCTTCTGCCGATGCTGTTCGGGCAGCTTGTTGGTCAGGATCGAGATAAAGATCAGGTTATCGATGCCGAGCACGATTTCCATTACCACCAGTGTGGCCAAAGCAACCCAAGCGGTGGGGCTGGCGGCGAGTTCTAACAGATATTCCATGGGTCAGTCCTGACTCTGTGTAAGACGGTTTAGATGGTCTTGGAGGAAGATTCGGATTCTTCCGCTGATTTTTCCGAGGTTTCTTTTTTCTCGATCAAACCACCGGTGGCATCACTGAGCGCTTGCTCAGCGGCTTTATGGGTGTCGTCAATCGCTTGTTTGGCGGTTTCAGCCGCCGCACCCATCAGTTGTTGGGCGCTTTTTTCCGCCTGATCACAACCGGCCAGAACCAGTAAAGACGCAAACATCACTGCGGGAAATGTGTATTTCATAAGGTTTCCTTCGAATGAACAGACAGGCGCACACACCGGCCGTCGATGGCTGGGCATTCTAGGGAGATGAACACTTCAGGAAAATTCGTATTTTTAGCGGCTATACTTCGGTTTTCACGAAGTGGCGACCGATATGCTCAATTACCGACAACTGCATTACTTCTGGGTTGTAGCCAAAACCGGCAGCATCGTCCGCGCCTGCGAGCAGCTGAACCTGACGCCACAGACCATCAGCGGACAGATCTCACTGCTTGAACAAACCTATGGCGTGGAACTGTTTCGCCGGGTTGGCCGCCAGTTGGAACTCACCGAAGCCGGGCGCCAGGCCCTGCCCTACGCCGAGCAGATGTTTCAGTTGGGCGGCGAGCTGGAGCTGATGCTGCGTGCGCAGCCCAACGAGCAGCAGATCCTCTTTCGCGTCGGCGTGGCCGACGTGGTGCCCAAATCGATTGTTTATCGCCTGATCGCGCCGACCATGGAATTGAGCGAGCCGCTGCGCATCACCTGCCGCGAAGACAAACTCGAGCGCCTGCTCGCCGATCTGGCCATTCAGCGTCTGGATCTGGTGATTTCCGACAGTCCGATGCCTTCGCATCTGGACATCAAAGGCTACAGCCAGAAGCTCGGTGAATGCGGGATCAGTTTTTTCGCCACCGCCGAACTCGCCGCGCAGTATGGCCAGGATTTCCCGCGCAGCCTGCACGGCGCACCGCTGCTGATTCCCGGCGCGGAAACCGTGGTGCGCAGCCGTTTGCAGCGCTGGTTCGCCGAACAGCAGATCCAGCCGCAGATCGTCGGCGAGTTCGATGACAGTGCTTTGATGCAGGCCTTCGGCCAATCCGGCAGCGGGATCTTTATCGGTCCGAGCGTAATTGCCGAGGAAGTGAAGCGCCAGTACGGCGTCGAGTTGATCGGCCAGACCGACGCCGTGAGCGAGTCGTTCTATGCCATTTCCGTGGAGCGCAAGGTCAAGCACCCTGGCATCGTAGCGATTACCGAGGGTGCCCGACGCGAGCTGTTTACCGGGTTATGAAGCGCAGACTTCACGCGGCTTCAGCGTCATCAGCACCATGGCGAGGAACACCGAAAGCAAAATGAAGCCGGCAGCGGCAAAGCCGAGAAAGCCCAGCCCGGCAGTGTCGATCACCCGGCCGCCAACCATCGCGCCCAGACCAATGCCGAGATTGGCCCCGGCGATGTTCAGCGACGCGGCGAAGGCCGGCGCTTCCGGCGCGGCTTTCATCAGGCGCACATGGCTGACCAGGAACAGCGCCGCCTGGGTCACGCCCCAGATGCCCATCGCCACCGCCAGACCCACTGGCGAATGAATGTTCGGCACCAGCGAAACCATACCGGCGATCATGAACGCACAAAACAACACCGACGCCCCCAGCGGATGCCGATCCACCGCTCGCCCACCGAGCGAGTTGCCGATCAGCCCGACGGCGCCAAACGCCATCAGGCACCAGCCGACCACAGTGCCGTTGAAACCGGCAAGTCGTTCGAGGATGTCAGCAAGGTAGGTGTAAGCGGTGAACATGCCGCTGAACACTAGAATCGACAACAGGATATGGCCGAGCATCAGCGGGCTGCGCAGGATCTTGAACTGCGAACGGAAGCTGACCTGATGCTGGTGCAGACTGGTTTTCGGCAGGTAGACAAACAGCAGCAAGGCTTTGGCAAACGCGATCAACGCCAGAATGCCGAAGGCGCTGCGCCAGCCGAACGCGTCGGAAATCAGCGTGCCGACCGGAATGCCGAACACAGTGGCGCAGACGATGCCGAAGCCGATCTTGGCGATGGCGCGGCCGGCGAAATCCGGGCCGACGATGTCGACGGCGGTTTCACTGGCCAATGCCCAGAACACCGGCAAACCCAACGCCGGAATCAGACGCGCGATGGCCATCACCCAGATATTCGGCGCCAACGCTGCAACGGTATTGGCCAGACCGAACATGATCAGAATGCTGATGAACAGTTTGCGCCGTTCAAAACGGGCGAAATAAGCGGTCAGGAATGGGCCGAACAGCGCCACGGTAAAGGCGAACAAGGTCACCAGCAGCCCGGCTTGCGGGATGCTGACTTCGAGGTCTCGGGCAATCGCCGGCAACAGGCCGACAATGACGAATTCCGTGGTCAGCACCGTGAATCCGGCGGCGGACAACAGAAGAATAGGCAACAGCATGCGCAACTCCAGCAAAACGACGACACCAGCGATGACCCGGAGGCCCGCTGGCAGAACTTGAAAATGAGGATGGCGAAGCTTAACAGACTGCGCCCGCAGTGAGTTGCCCAAAACTGCTGATCTGCCGGGTCGATCCGGTGGCAGATCGTCACAGGCCTGAAGGTTCACGCCTACGCTGTGATAAAGTCCGCGCCCTGAAAATCGTACAGCTGTTCAACGTGCCGTTTGGCGGCGTTGATGTCACTTCGACAGGCGTTTCGTGACTGCCCACGACGCTTCGCACCCTATAAAAAACAGAGATGCCGCTATGACCGCTTCATCCCCTTCGTTACTGCAACGCCTGAAACGCCTGAGTCTGGTCAGCCAGATCGTCATTGGTCTGATCGCCGGTATTGCCCTTGCCCTGATTGCACCGGAGCTGGCGAAGTCCACCGCGTTCATCGGCAAGGTGTTTGTCTCGGCGTTGAAAGCCGTGGCGCCGATTCTGGTGTTCGTGCTGGTGATGGCCTCGATCGCCAACCACAAGCACGGTCAGGAAACCCACATCCGCCCGATCCTGTTCCTCTACCTGCTGGGTACATTCAGCGCTGCGGTGGTGGCCGTGGTCGCCAGCATGGCGTTCCCGTCGAATCTGGTGTTATCGACCGAGAACGTTGCCGTGACTGCGCCCGGCGGCATCGGCGAAGTCCTGCAAAGCCTGTTGCTGAGCGTCGTCGACAACCCGGTCAGCGCGCTGATGAATGCCAACTTCATCGGCATTCTGGCCTGGGCGATCGGCATGGGCATTGCCATCCGCCACGCTGGCGAAACCACTCGCGAAGTGCTCGGTGACTTGTCCAACGGCGTCACCGTGATCGTCCGCGTGGTCATTCGCTTCGCGCCGCTGGGCATCTTCGGCCTCGTCGCATCGACACTGGCCACCTCCGGTTTCGGCGCACTGCTTGGCTACGCGCACCTGCTGGCGGTGCTGCTGGGCTGCATGCTGTTCGTCGCGCTGGTGATGAACCCGCTGATCGTGTTCTGGAAGCTGCGCCGAAACCCGTATCCATTGACGCTGATGTGCCTGCGCGAAAGCGGCATCACCGCGTTCTTCACCCGCAGCTCGGCGGCGAACATTCCGGTCAACCTGGAATTGAGCAAGCGCCTGGGCCTGCACGAAGACACCTACTCGGTATCGATCCCGCTCGGCGCGACCATCAACATGGCCGGTGCGGCGATCACCATTACCGTGCTGACCCTGGCGGCGGTGCACACCTTGGGCATCGCTGTGGACATTCCGACCGCGATCCTGCTCAGCGTCGTCGCCGCGATTTGCGCCTGTGGCGCGTCCGGTGTGGCCGGTGGTTCGCTGCTGCTGATTCCGCTGGCGTGCAGCCTGTTCGGCATCCCGAGCGAGATCGCCATGCAGGTCGTGGCAGTGGGCTTCATTATTGGCGTGCTGCAGGATTCGGCGGAGACCGCGCTGAACTCGTCGACTGACGTGCTGTTTACCGCGGCGGCTTGCCTGGGCGAAGAAGAGAAGGCTCAGCGTACGGCGTAACCGCCTTACCTTGTGGGAGCGAGCCTGCTCGCGAAAGGGGCGAGACATTCAGCATTAATAGCGCCTGATACGCCGCATTCGCGAGCAGGCTCGCTCCCACAGGAAAACAAAAGCCCGCCAAGGCGCGAACCTTGGCGGGCTTTTTCGTATCCGGGTGTTTAGAACGCGCCCATGTAATCGCGCTTGCCCACTTCAACGCCGTTATGACGCAGCAGCGCGTAGGTGGTGGTGACGTGGAAGAAGAACTGCGGCAAGCCGTAAGTCAGCAGATACGCCTGACCACTGAAGCGCTTCTCTTTCGGCGTGCCCGGACGGGTGACGATTTCGATGCCTTCCTTGCCATCGATCTGCTCTGGCTTGATCTCGCCAATGAACGCCAGGACCTTGGTGATCAGCGCTTGCAGTTCGGCGAAGGTGGTTTCAGTGTCGTCGTACTTCGGCAGTTCGACTTCGGCAAGACGCGCCGACACGCCTTTGGCGAAATCCACGGCGATCTGCACCTGACGCACCAGCGGGAACATGTCCGGGTACAGACGCGCTTGCAGGAAGACGCTCTGGTCGATGTTTTTCGCGCTGGCGTGGGCTTCGGCCTTTTTCAGCACATCGCTCAGGGCGTTGAGCATTTGTTGAAAAACCGGGACGGATGCGGCGTACAGTGAAATGGTCATGGCAGTCTCATGTGATGGCTGGGTAATACGTGGTGGCGATTATAGCCATGCTTGATGAGCACACGGCTTGCCTTTTGTTTGGCAAGGATTAGGCTAGGCGGCTTCGACTGCAGAGGGAACGCGCGATGAGCAACGAACAAGAATCCACCTCCGACCAGCCACGGCTCAATGCCACGGAAATCCGCATTCTCGGTGCGCTGATCGAAAAACAGGCCACCAGCCCGGAAACCTATCCGCTGACCCTCAATGCGCTGGTGCTGGCCTGCAATCAGAAAACCAGTCGTGAACCGGTGATGAACCTCAATCAGGGCCAGGTCGGGCAAAGCCTGCGGGCGCTGGAAGGTCGAGGTTTCACCCGGCTGGTGATGGGTAGCCGTGCCGACCGCTGGGAGCACAAGGTCGACAAGGCGCTGGAACTGGTGCCGGCGCAGGTGATTCTGACTGGCTTGATGTTTCTGCGCGGCCCGCAAACCGTCAATGAACTGCTCACCCGCAGCGGGCGCATGCACGAGTTCGAAGACGCCGAGCAGGTGATTCATCAGCTTGAACGCCTGATTGCACGCGGTCTGGCGGTATTGATTCCGCGTCAGGCCGGGCAGCGTGAGGATCGTTATACCCATGCCTTGGGCGATCCGGCGGATATCGAAGCGATCCTGGCGGCGCGGCAGAATCCCGGGGAGCGATCGAGCGGTGGCGTTTCACTGGAGCGTATCGAGGAACTGGAAGCGCGGATCGCAGCGCTGGAAGAACGCCTGGCCCGCCTCGAATAATCACAACAGAACCTCTGTGGGAGCGAGCCTGCTCGCGAACGCGTAGTGTCAGTCACCACGATCTCGGATGACCCGCCGCCTTCGCGAGCAGGCTCGCTCCCACAGGGTCTGCGCGATATTCAGCTGCCCGCTTCATTCCCCATCCCAATAATCCACCCCATCCACCTGCCGCGCGACAGCGACAAAGCCCGAGGCGTTGCCCTCGGCATCCACCGCGAAATTATCCATCACCGCATACTTGTTCGAGTCCGGATACTCGCAGATCTCCGGCTGCTGCTGAGTGCTGATCGCCAGATAACGCAGCTCATCCGCGCTGGTATTGATGATCTGGTGAGCCTTCTCCGGTCCGCCCGGTGGGCAGGCAATCACATCACCGGCGCGGATCGGAAAACGCTCGCCTCCCAAGCGCACCTCGCCCTCCCCGGCCACCACGTAGAACATCTCCTCATTGACCCGATGGCTGTGGAACGGACTGCCGCGCATGCCCGCTGGCAGCGCATACAGGCGATAACCTAGTTTCTGCGCACCCAGTTGCTGGCCGATCCGTGCGAAACGCTGCTGATAACGCGCGGCGGTTTCGCCTTCGGGGGCGAGGGCTTCGGGAAGGGGTTCGAGTTCGACCTCGTTGAGGTTGAGGATGGGCGGATGCATGGGCGGCCTCGGTTATGGTTTTTTTGGTGGGCAGGTCTGTGCGTGCTGGCGAGGATTATAGATAGTGATCCAGAACCGCAGCGCCGCCTTCGCGAGCAGGCTCGCTCCCACATTCAATCGCATTCCAGCGCAACCTGTGGGAGCGAGCCTGCTCGCGAAGAGGGCCACTCAGCCACCGCCAAACTCAGCTACGCGCAAAATCCACCGCCGCCGCAAACTGCGCCTCATTCGGCCGCACCCCGGTGTACAGCACGAACTGCTCCAGCGCCTGAATCGCAATCACCTCAAGCCCGGTGATTACCCGCTTGCCCTCGGCTCGTGCACGCACAATCAGTGGGGTTTCCGAAGGGATTGCCACCACGTCGAATACCGTCTCAGCCGCTTTGATCACTTCAGGCTCGAACGCCAGTTGCCCCGCCTCCGGCCCGCCGTCCATGCCTACCGGGGTGACATTGATCAGCATCTGCGGGCGCTCGTCGCCAAGCTCGGCCTGCCAGCGATAACCCAGCGAATCCGCCAGGGCGCGGCCGGCGCGTTCGTTACGGGCGACAATCAAACCGTTCTTGTAGCCACCATCGCGCAGGGCGCTGGCCACCGCTTTGGCCATGCCGCCGCTGCCACGCAGGGCGAAGGTTGAATGTTTCGGCACCGCGTGGCTCTCCAGCAACTGCGCGACAGCGATGTAGTCGGTGTTGTAGGCCTTGAGATGGCCGCCAGTGTTGACGATGGTGTTGATCGACTGGATCGCCGCTGCCGAGGCATCCAGTTCATCGACCAGCGCAATGCAGGCCTCCTTGAACGGCATCGACACGCCGCAGCCACGAATGCCCAGTGCCCGGATGCCGCCGACCGCGCCGGTCAGGTCCTGGCTGCTGAACGCCTTGTAGTAGAAATTCAGGCCCAGCTGTTCATACAAATGGTTGTGAAAACGCAGACCGAAATTCCCCGGCCGCCCCGACAGGGACATGCACAGTTGGGTGTCTTTGTTCGGGTTCATCTGCATGAAACTTCTCCTTCAAACGCACTTTCGGATGGACGGGATTGGCCAGCCCACCGGGTTCTGAATCATCATTGAGGCTTGTTTGTGGCGCCGCGCAGCCGGGTAAAGAAGCCGGTACAGACCTTACACAAAATTTACCCAGCGGCTGTGCTGAATTTCGCAAATTTGCTGTCTTAGCTGTATCCCCGCGACAACTGTGGGCCTGATTCAGGCCGCGGCGCCGGGTCGAAGAACCGAGGACTTATCATGATTCGTAAACTTCCCATCATGGCTTTGTTGATTGGCGCACTTGCCGTCACCGGCCAGGCTGAAGCGGGTGGTGGCCATGGCTGGCAGGGCCCTGCAGTGTTTGGCGCGATCGTCGGCTCGGCCATCATCGGCTCGGCACTGATCAACCAGGATCGACCGGTGTATGTGCAGCAACAACCGGTTTATGTTCAGCCGCAACCGGTCTACGTGCAGCAACCGCCGCCACCGGTCTACTACCAACCGGCGCCGGTGTATGTGCAACAACCGGTCTACGTGCAGCCGGCCCCCGTCTACTATGGCCCGCCTCGTGGTTATTACGGTCGTCCCCACGGCTACTACGGCGGCCCGCATGGCTACTACGGTGGTCCACGCTGGTAAGCGCAATACAGAGCCCTGCTTTCGAGCGGGGCTTTTTTATGACCGCCGGTCGGCCAACGTCTGAAAAAATCTCGCCAAGGTCGCTGTGAGGACAGTTCGAGCAGCTAAAGTCGGCATGATGGAATCGACCGTCGGGCTTTTTTCATCGAACGGTCACCGCTTTGTCATGACGGAACCGCAATCTGAATCCGTCCGTAAACAACAGATCGATAACAACAAGGACGACTGTATGCCCACACAAAACCCGCACCGCATCGTCGGTCTGTGCACCTCGAGCAAGGTGTACAGCGCGCTCACCGAACTCAAGCATCTGGAAGGCCATCGCTGCGCCAAGCTGCTTTCCCTGCTCGCCGAAAACCTCGTGCACAAGGGCCTGCTCAATGAACGCGAAGTCATGCACATGCTCGATCAAGTGGTCGAATGACGGCAGACCTCACTGGCATCAATGACCACTATCGAAAGCGTTGATTTTCCGCAGCGCCAACGAGCCCCTAAGGTAGCCCCATCAGTTTGATGGAGGTTTCCCCATGGCACAGGTTCAAATCATGTCGGTGATCGGCAGCGCAGTTCCCGCTTCACTCCGCGCCTCGGGCTTGCTCGCCTGCTGGTATCTGGTGCGCGATGGCGAGCCGATCAGCGGCCCGCTCACTTCGTTGCCGGCAGCGCAGGCTTTGTCGCAACAGGTCGCCAGCGCCTCGTTCCGTGCTTAAGGCAGTTGCACCTTGGGCTTGGTCTCGACGAACAGCGCCCAGCTCGACAGGAACAACGCGGCAATCAGCGGCCCGATCACAAAGCCGTTGAGGCCGAAGACTGCGAGGCCGCCAAGGGTCGAGACCAGGATCAGGTAATCGGGCATTTTCGTGTCCTTGCCCACCAGTATCGGGCGCAGCACGTTGTCGACCAGGCCGATCACGAATACGCCGAACAAGCCCAGCACCACGCCCTGCCAGATCATGCCGCTAAGCAGGAAGTACGCCGCCACCGGCGCCCAGACAATCCCCGCGCCGACTGCTGGCAACAGCGACAGAAACGCCATCAGCACCGCCCAGAGCAATGCGCTGGGAATATCGAGAAACCAGAAAATCAGCCCGCCCAGCGCGCCTTGGGTCACGGCCACCACCACGTTGCCCTTGACCGTGGCGCGCACCACGCGGTTGAACTTCAGTTGCAGGCGACGCTTGTGGTTTTCTTCCAGCGGTACGGCAGTGCGCATCTTGCGCGCCAGCTCGGGGCCGTCACGCAGAAAGAAAAACAGCAGGTAAAGCATGATGAAAAAGCTCACCACGAATTCGAACGTGCCCTGGCCGAAGCTGAACGCCTGAGTCGCCAGCACCTGGCTACCCTGCATCGCCGCTTTGACGATCTTCTCGCGCAGGCTGTCGAGTTCGCCCACACCGAAACGATCAAGCAGGTTCTGGAAATACGGCGGCAGGCTGTGTTTGAACTGCGCCAGATACGCGGCGATATCCAGTTCACCGCTTTCGATGTTCTTGTAGACCGTCGCCCCTTCCTGCACCAGCAGGATGCTGACGATGATCACCGGCAGAATCGCGATCACCAGGCACAGGCTCAAGGTGCACAGCGACGTCACGTTGCGTTGCAAACCGAACTTCTGCTGCAACCTGCGCTGTACCGGCGCAAACAGAATGCCGAGGATGACAGCCCAGAACACCGCGCCGTAAAACGGCAGCAGAATCCAGATAAAGGCCACCGTGACCAGCACCAGCAGCACTGTCAGGGATTTGAATTGCAGACTCTTTTCGTTCATATCCGGTCCATGTCAGTCAGGCGTCACGCACGCCCGCCCCACTTAGTCAGCCGCCGAGCGCGTGAGTGCCATGTTTATTCATGGAGCATAGATCCAGATCAATAAACCCTCGCAACAGCTGCCCTACCCTGCGCGGCTTTTGCGACCGACACCCAAATGCCAACTCTCATCGCCCCCGAGCTTCTCGCCCCCGCCGGCACCCTGAAAAACATGCGTTACGCCTTCGCTTATGGCGCCGATGCGGTCTACGCCGGCCAGCCGCGCTACAGCCTGCGGGTGCGCAACAACGAATTCGACCACGCCAACCTGGCGCTGGGCATCCGTGAGGCGCAGGCGCAGGGCAAGCGCTTCTATGTGGTGGTCAACATCGCCCCGCACAACGCCAAGCTGAAGACGTTTCTCAAGGATCTGGCGCCAGTGATCGAGATGGCCCCGGATGCGCTGATCATGTCCGACCCGGGCCTGATCATGCTGGTGCGCCAGCACTTTGCGCAGATGCCGATTCACCTGTCGGTGCAGGCCAATACGGTGAACTGGGCGAGCGTCGAGTTCTGGCAGCAACAGGGGCTGAGCCGGATCATTCTGTCGCGCGAATTGTCGCTGGAGGAGATCGGCGAAATCCGCGAGCAGGTGCCGGGCATGGAGCTGGAAGTGTTCGTGCACGGCGCGCTATGCATGGCCTATTCCGGGCGCTGTCTACTCTCCGGTTACATGAACAAGCGCGATGCCAATCAGGGCACCTGCACCAACGCCTGCCGCTGGAAGTACACGGCGCAGGAAGCCACACAAAACCAGCTCGGCGAGATCGTCCAGACCTTTCAACCCGAGCCGACGCTAGGCCTCGGCGCACCGACCGATCAGGTCTTTCTGTTGCAGGAAGCCAATCGTCCCGATGAATTGATGCCGGCTTTCGAAGACGAACACGGCACCTACATCATGAACGCCAAGGACCTGCGCGCCGTGCAGCATGTCGAGCGCCTGACGCGCATGGGCGTGCATTCATTGAAGATCGAAGGCCGGACCAAATCGCATTTCTACTGCGCACGCACCACCCAGGTGTATCGCCGGGCGATCGATGATGCCGTGGCCGGGCGCGCGTTTGATCGCGGCCTGATGCTGGATCTGGAATCGCTGGCCCAGCGCGGCTACACCGAAGGTTTTCTGCGCCGGCATGTGCATGACGAATATCAGAACTATCAGCACGGCAGTTCGGTGTCGGAGCGACAGCAGTTCGTTGGCGAGCTGACCGGCGAGCGCCGGGACCGCCTGGCCGAGGTGAAAGTGAAGAATCGTTTTGCCGTGGGCGATCATCTGGAACTGATGACGCCCAAGGGCAATTTCCATTTTGATCTGCATGAATTGCAGAGTGTCAGCGGCCAAG
>NZ_RAZO01000276.1:2588-11939 GCF_004307535.1 Pseudomonas sp. Sample_9 | reverse complement strand
GTCCTGATCAAGGCGCTGCCGCTCGCGATAGGCCTGCAACGTGGCGAAGTCGCCCAGCGGCTTGTCGCTGGCCAGCAGCGCAGCAGCCAGGGCGTCGGCGTCACGCAGCGACAGGTTGAAGCCCTGGCCGGCGATCGGGTGCAGGCTGTGTGCGGCGTTGCCGAGCACGGCCAGATGCGAGCGCACCTGTTCTTCAGCTTCGATCAGTGACAGGGGATAAAGATGCCGTGCGCCGACCTGTTTCAAAGTGCCGAGGCGGTAACCGAACACGCCTTGCAGCTCGCTGAGAAAATCACGCTCGCTCAACTCGGTCAGACGCTTTGCGTCCATGCCCAGCCGCGTCCACACCAGTGCGCAGCGATTGTCCGGCAGCGGCAGCAGGGCCATCGGCCCCTCATCGGTAAAGCGCTCGAAGGCCATGCCGTTGTGCGCTTCACTCGGGGTGATGTTGGCGATCAGTGCGCTCTGGTTGTAAGGGCGCGTGCGCACGTTGATGCCCAACTGTTCGCGCAGCCCGGAACGGCCGCCATCGGCGAGCACCGCGAGGTCGCATTCCAGCGTGGTTTCATCGTTGAGGGTCAGGCGATAGCCCTCGGCCAACGGTTCCATGCGCGTGACTTCCGCCGGGCAGCGCCACGTGATCACGTCTTTGTCGAGGTGCTGCCACAGGCACTGGCCGAGCCAGGCGTTTTCCACCACGTAACCGAGCGCTGGCACACCCTCTTCCATCGCCGACAAACGCGCGGTGGAGAAGCGGCCACGGTCGGAGACGTGAATCTGTTTGATCGGCTCGGCGCGGCGGGAAATTTCCTGCCACACGCCCAGGCGCTGATAAATCTGCCGCGAGCCGAACGACAGTGCCGAGGAGCGGGCGTCGTAGCTCGGTTGCCAGCTGTCGCCGGGGGCGAACGGTTCGATCAGGACGATCTTCCAGCCCTGCGCCTGGGCCCCGGCCTGCAACGCCAACGCCAGACTGGCGCCGACCAGACCGCCACCGATGATTGCCAGATTGACTCGACTCATGCTGCGTGTGTCCTTGCTTGTGCCATCAGCGCTTCGATCTCGGCGACGGTTTTCGGCACGCCGCTGGTGAGGATTTCACAGCCGGACCGGGTCACGACCACGTCATCCTCGATGCGCACGCCAATGCCACGCCATTTCTTCGCCACGTTCTGATTGTCCGCCGCGATGTAGATGCCCGGCTCCACGGTCAGCGCCATGCCGACCTCCAGCACGCGCCATTCGCCGCCGACCTTGTACTCGCCGACGTCATGCACATCCATACCCAGCCAGTGGCCGGCACGGTGCATATAGAAAGCCTTGTAGGCTTCGCTGGCGATCAACTCGTCAACCTCACCGTGCAACAAACCAAGCTTGACCATACCCGTAGTGATCACCCGCACCGTGGCTTCGTGCGCCTGGTTCCAGTGCTTGTTGGGGGCGATCTCGGCGAACGCCGCTTCCTGCGAAGCCAGCACCAACTCGTAGATCGCCTTCTGCTCCGGCGAAAACTTGCCGTTGACCGGCCATGTGCGGGTGATGTCGCTGGCGTAGCAGTCGATCTCGCAACCAGCGTCGATCAACACCAGATCGCCATCCTTGAGCAGCGCGTCATTCTGCTGGTAATGCAGGATGCAGCTGTTGCGCCCGGCGGCGACGATCGAACCGTAGGCCGGCATCTTCGCCCCGCCCTTGCGGAATTCGTAATCCAGTTCGGCTTCGAGGCTATATTCATACAGCCCCGGACGACTGGCCTGCATCGCGCGGATATGCGCTTGCGCCGAGATCCGCGCGGCTTCGCGCATCACCTTCACTTCTGCCGCCGATTTATACAGGCGCATGTCGTGCAGCAGATGATCCAGGGCAACGAATTCATTCGGCGGCTGCGCGCCGAGGTGCGCCTTGGAGCGGATCACGTTGATCCAGTCCATCAGGTGCCGATCGAATTCGGGATTGCTGCCCATCGCCGAATACACCCGGTCGCGGCCTTCGATCAGGCCCGGGAGGATGTCGTCGATGTCGGTAATCGGAAAAGCATCGTCGGCGCCGTACTCGCGGATCGCGCCTTCCTGCCCTGCGCGCAGGCCATCCCACAATTCGCGTTCGGCGTTGCGTTCACGGCAGAACAGGATGTACTCACCGTGCTCGCGACCGGGCATCAGGACGATGACGGCTTGTGGCTCGGGAAAACCGCTGAGGTACTGGAAGTCGCTGTCCTGGCGGTAGACATGCTCGACGTCGCGGTTGCGGATGGCCACCGCGGCGGCGGGCAGGATCGCGATGCTGTTGGGTTCCATCTGCGCCATCAGGGCCTTGCGGCGACGGCTGTATTCCGCTTTGGGGATATGGGTCATGGGCAGATGGCTTTCCCTGGCACGCGATTAATGCAACGACGGCTTGGCGGCTGGCGGCACATCGGCTTTTTTGGTTTCCGAGAACAGCAGCAACGGCGCGACGCGCAGGTATTCCATGACTTCCATGTAGTCGGATTCGCCGTCTTCGGATTCTTCCAGCGCGTCCTGCACCTGGGAAATGGCGGCCAGATCCTGCAGCACTTCGGTGGCTTCGGTGCTGAGCATGCTGCTGTCGCGGCAGTTCAGGCCGAAACCGCTGAGGAAGCCCCGGCACCATTCGCCCAGTGCAGCAGCGCGGTCGGCCAGCGGCGCATCGTCGGTCGGCAGCAGCAGCACGACAGTGACGTCGTCGCCGGTCAGCTCGCCTTTGACCATCTCCTGCAGGCCGATCAGGGCGTTGCGGACGTTGTCCTGGATCTCGCCTTCGAGCAGTTCGGCGGCGTCGATCAGCCAGCCTTCGTGATCGAAGCCGGCCCCGGCGCAACTGCGCCCGAGCAGCACGCCGTGCAGTTCGGCAGGCGAGACGTTGTGGCCGCTGGCAGTCAGCAGGGTGGCAAAGGCTTGGTACGGGGAATTCGCAATGGTCATGGGCAGCTAGGCGCCAGACGGCGCTATGTCTAGAATGAAGGCCTTGTATCCTACATCGACAGCCCCGCCAAGACCATTAAAGGCTGTCCGCCAGTCACCACCCATCAGACGAACACGTGGACCCAATGGAAGACACCGACCTGCAAGCGCTGATGGCCAGACTCGAACTGCTGATTGGCCGAGTCGAGCAACTTAAGAGTCAAAACGCACTCTTACTAGCTCAGGAAAAAACCTGGCGCGAGGAACGCGCTCACCTCATTGAAAAAAACGAAATCGCCCGGCGTAAGGTCGAATCGATGATTTCGCGCCTCAAGGCCCTGGAGCAAGACTCATGAGTTCAAGCAATAGCGTTACCGTGCAGATCCTCGACAAAGAGTATTCGATCATCTGCCCGCCGGAAGAACGCAGCAATCTGGTCAGCGCCGCCCGCTACCTGGACGGCAAGATGCGCGAGATCCGCAGCAGCGGCAAAGTCATCGGCGCCGACCGCATTGCCGTGATGGCCGCGCTGAACATCACCCACGACCTGTTGCACAAAGAAGAGCGCCCGGACATCCAGGCCAGCGGTTCGACCCGCGAACAGGTGCGCGACTTGCTTGATCGTGTCGATCTGGTCCTGGCCGACGATCAGAACACCGCCAAGGGCTGATTCGACTGGCAGCTTGAGGTATACTCGCGGCACTCCCTGGGGTGCTTGCCAGTTGACGATGTCCCGGAGCCGATTCGCACTACCCTGGAAGTTGCACGTTGGGCTGGTGTGCATGTCCGCTAGACGGAAAGCCTTAAAGTCTACTGCTTCTTCCACCTTGAACTTTCGGGTTCAAGGGCTGAGTTGACAGCGGTTCATCCGGGGAGCCTGATTCGAATCCGATGTCGGTGTATGCCGACATCGGATTTTTTATGCGTACGTTTTTGCATCCACCTGCCGAAGCCGAACCATGACCGAACCCGCGCTGCTGCCCCGCCCGCAACTCCGCCGCCTGCTGCGCAAGGCGCGCCGCGCACTGACGCCGAGCGAACAACGCCAGGCTGCCAAAGGCCTGTTCCGGCAATTGGCGCAAGACCCGCACTTTCGCCGGGCGAAACATATCTCTCTGTATTTGCCCACCGACGGTGAAATCGATCCGCGCCTGCTGCTGCGCGAAGCCCAGCGTCGCGGCAAGGCGACTTATCTGCCGGTACTCAGTGCCTGGCCAAGAACGAAAATGGTCTTCCAGCGCATCCGCCCCGGCGAAAAGCTCATGCCCAATCGTTTCCGCATCCTTGAGCCCCGGGCCAATCTGGCTCGGCAACGCAAGGTCTGGGCGCTGGATCTGGTGCTGTTGCCGCTGGTGGGGTTTGACGATGTCGGCGGGCGCCTGGGCATGGGCGGCGGATTTTATGACCGCAGCCTCGCCTATCTGGCCCGGCGCAAAAACTGGCGCAAGCCGACGCTGCTGGGCCTGGCCCATGAATGTCAGAAGGTCGAGCGTTTGGCGCAGGCGAGCTGGGATGTGCCGTTACAAGGCACGGTCACCGACAAGGCGTGGTATTTCGCAGAGTAGACGCCGCACGGAACAGCGGCGTCGAAGATACAGGTTCAGCGTTTGAAAGCGGTCGACTGTTGCACCTGTTGCGCCACTTCAATCGGCGCATCGGTCTTGTTGGCCCACAGGCTCTGCGCGTAACCGGTGGTTACCACGCCCAGGCCAAACAAAATTACCAAAGTCCATAGCAAATCCGGTTTGCGTTTCATCGATTGCCCCCCTCAAGGCACATCATCACGATGACAGCAGCGGTTTCCGTTCGTAGGCCGTGCAGCAGCGTCAAGCTTTAAAGGCCGGCATTTTGCGGCAACGTGAACCTGTGCGCAAACGCTGACGTCAACCGACTGTCGGTTTGTCATAAAATTGCCCGACAACCTGCCCAATGACCGTTTCAGGAGCACAAGACATGGCCTACTGGCTGATGAAATCAGAGCCCGACGAACTCTCGATCAAGGGCCTGGAAAAGCTCGGCAAGGCGCGCTGGGACGGGGTTCGCAACTATCAGGCGCGCAATTTCCTGCGGGCGATGGCGGTCGGCGACGAGTTCTTTTTCTACCATTCCAGCTGCCCGGAGCCGGGGATTGCCGGGATCGGCAAGATTATTGAAGCGGCCTATCCCGATCCGACGGCGCTGGAGCCGGACAGCCATTACTTCGATCCGAAGGCTACAGCAGAAAAAAATGCCTGGAGCGCGATCGATGTCGAGCATGTCGAGACGTTCAAACGGGTGTTGAAGCTGGATTATCTGAAGCAGCAGACGGCGCTCGCGGAGCTGCCACTGGTGCAGAAGGGCTCGCGGTTGTCGGTGATGCCGGTCACACCAGAACAGTGGGCGGCGGTTATCGGGCTCAAACCTGATTCATTTTTGCCTGATAAATAGCTTTCGCGAGCAGGCTCGCTCCCACAGGGTTATTCGGTGAATGCAAAAATGTGCATCACCACCAATCCACTGTGGGAGCGAGCCTGCTCGCGAAGAGGCCTGCCCGGACAGCGAATGACTTACTGAATGATCAGGTTGTTGAACAACAGATCCTCAACAACAGGCTTGCCGGTCTCGTCATTCATGACCTGCTGGGTCTGCTTCAACGCTTCCTGACGCAGCTTTTCCTTGCCCTCGATGCTGCCCATCGCCTCGGTGGTCTGCTGAGTGAACAGCGCCACCAGCTGATTGCGGATCAGCGGCTCGTTGGCCTTGACCAGTTTGGTCGCCTCTTCGCCGGTTACGCGCAGGGCCACATCGGCCTTGTAGACCTTGAGCTTGGCGGTGCCGTCGAGGCCATAGTTGCCGACGAACGGCGGGCTCAGGGTGATGTAATTGACCTTCGGCGCCTCGCCTTCTTTGGCTTCTTCGGCCAGTGCTGCCACAGGCAGAGACAGGGCCAGCAACAACATGATCCACGCTTTCACAATTCGCTCCTTATCCGGTTTGCGGCCTAGCATAACGACACGCCGCGCAAGCACAAGCTTATGGCTGACTATCAGGGCCGGGCATGCTCGTTGACCCGTTGATTCACACACCTACACTTATCGGCCATCACTCCCAAAGGAATAGCCCTGATGAAAGCCGTGCTGTGCAAAGCCTTCGGCCCTGCCGAATCGCTGGTGCTGGAAGACGTCGCCAGTCCTGTCGCCAAGAAGAATGAAATCCTGCTGGACGTGCACGCTGCCGGAGTCAATTTCCCGGACACGCTGATCATCGAGGGCAAATACCAGTTCAAACCGCCCTTCCCGTTTTCGCCAGGCGGTGAAGCGGCGGGCGTGGTGCGCGAAGTCGGGGAAAAGGTCAGCCATCTGAAAGTCGGCGACCGGGTCATGGCGCTGACCGGTTGGGGCAGTTTTGCCGAGCAGGTGGCGGTGCCGGGCTACAACGTCCTGCCGATTCCGCCGTCGATGGACTTCAACATTGCCGCTGCATTCAGCATGACCTATGGCACGTCGATGCACGCGCTCAAACAACGCGCCAACCTGCAAGCGGGCGAAACCCTGCTGGTGCTCGGCGCATCGGGCGGCGTCGGCCTCGCCGCGGTGGAGATCGGCAAAGCCATGGGCGCCCGCGTGATCGCCGCCGCCAGCAGCGCCGAAAAACTCGCGGTGGCCAAGGCTGCAGGCGCCGATGAGCTGATCAACTACAGCGAAGCCAGTCTGAAGGACGAGATCAAACGCCTCACCGATGGCCAGGGCGCCGACGTGATCTACGACCCGGTCGGCGGCGACCTGTTCGACCAGGCCATCCGCGCCATCGCCTGGAACGGCCGCCTGCTGGTGGTCGGCTTCGCCAGCGGACGCATCCCGGAACTGCCGGTCAACCTCGCCCTGCTCAAAGGCGCGGCGGTGCTCGGCGTGTTCTGGGGCTCCTTTGCCCAGCGCCAACCCCCGGACAACGCAGCAAACTTCCAGCAGCTGTTTGCCTGGTTTGCCGAGGGCAAACTCAAACCGCTGGTGTCGCAGGTGTATCCGCTGAGCAATGCCGCGCAGGCGATCGATGATCTTGGCCAGCGCAAGGCTGTGGGCAAGGTTGTCGTTCAGGTTCGTTAAAACATGGAGCGATCCGGAGCAGCAATCCGGATCGCTTTACCGTTGAGATCCGCCTCGCCAATACGTTAAACCGCAGAAACCCACCCGAGCCACCATCCCCTCAGCGCCGCCTTCTTATCTCAGAGCGACATGTTCATAAAGGAACGCTCATCTGCCCAAATTTCCGCTGTTTTGCCGACGTGAAGCGATGCTATTTTCGGTAACGAAACTGTAACATTCGCATCCGCAGTCAAAACAAGAAAACTGGAGCTCTTGAATGTTTGCTTTCTTTCGTCCTGCCGCACATCAGGCTCCATTGCCTGAAGAAAAAATAGACAGCACCTACCGCCGCCTGCGCTGGCAGATCTTCGCCGGTATCTTTATCGGCTACGCCGGTTACTACCTGCTGCGCAAGAACTTCTCCCTCGCCATGCCGTACCTGATCGACGAAGGCTACAGCCGTGGCGACCTTGGTCTGGCGATGTCGGCGATCGCTATTGCTTACGGCCTGTCGAAGTTCCTCATGGGCCTGGTGTCCGACCGTTCCAACCCGCGCTTCTTCCTGCCGTTCGGTCTGCTGGTCTCGGCCGGGGTGATGTTCATTTTCGGTTTCGCGCCGTGGGCAACGTCCAGCGTAACGATGATGTTCATTCTGTTGTTCATCAACGGCTGGGCGCAGGGCATGGGCTGGCCGCCGAGCGGGCGGACCATGGTGCACTGGTGGTCGCAGAAGGAACGCGGCGGCGTGGTGTCGGTATGGAACGTGGCGCATAACGTCGGCGGCGGTCTGATCGGCCCGCTGTTCCTGATCGGCATGGGCCTGTTCAACGACTGGCACGCGGCGTTTTACGTCCCGGCAGCAGTCGCACTGGGCGTGGCGGTGTTCGCCTTCATCACCATGCGTGACACCCCGCAATCGGTCGGCCTGCCGCCGATCGAGCAGTACAAGAACGACTACCCGGAAGGCTACGACGCCAGCCACGAAGACGAATTCAGCGCCAAGGAAATCTTCGTCAAATACGTGCTGCGCAACAAAATGCTCTGGTACATCGCTCTGGCCAACGTTTTCGTCTACTTGCTGCGCTACGGCGTGCTGGACTGGGCGCCGACGTACCTGAAGGAAGCCAAGGGCTTCACCGTGGATAAAACCTCGTGGGCCTATTTCTTCTACGAGTGGGCGGGCATTCCGGGCACGCTGCTGTGCGGCTGGATGTCGGACAAGATCTTCCGTGGCAACCGTGGTCTGACCGGCATGGTGTTCATGGCCTTGGTGACTGTCGCGACCCTGGTTTACTGGCTGAATCCGGCCGGCAATCCGATGGTCGACATGATCGCCCTGCTGTCGATCGGCTTCCTGATCTACGGCCCGGTGATGCTGATCGGCCTGCAAGCGCTGGAACTGGCGCCGAAGAAAGCCGCCGGTACTGCAGCGGGCTTCACCGGTCTGTTCGGTTATCTGGGGGGTTCGGTCGCGGCCAGTGCGGCGATGGGCTACACCGTTGACCACTTCGGCTGGGATGGCGGTTTCGTGCTGCTGGTCGGCGCTTGCCTGCTGGCGATGGCCTTCCTGGCGCCAACGCTGTGGCACAAGCAAGTCGCCAGTCAGAGCCGTGAAGCGGTCGCCTGATCGCTGTGTGATTTACAGCGCTTGAGCCGCGCCTCCAGATTGCGGTCTGGCATGGCGTGGCTGCGCAGGGCGTGAACGGTCTGCTCGACATAATCGCGAGTGGTGCCGTAGCGCCCGCTGGCGCTGGCGAACACCTGGCTGAGCACATGATCGGGCAAGTTGCCGGCATAGCTCGGCAGGTGACGCTCCAGCACGAATCCCAAGGCCTGCACCTGAGTGCCATCTTCGAGCCGGCAATTGAGCCAGTGCGGACGGTACGACGGAAACGGCATCTCACGTTTCCATAGCGCATACAGCGCGGTATCGAGATTGTCTTCCGGCAAGCGGTAGGCAAAGCCACTGCACGAACCGCCGCGATCCAGACCGAATACCAGACCGGGCATCTCCGGCGTACCGCGGTGCTCGTGGGACCACAGGTACAAGCCGCGATGGTAGCCGTGCACGCGACCGCGCATGCGCTCGACTGCCGTGCACTCCGGCCGCCAGATCAGCGAACCATACGCGAACAGCCACACCGGCCCGCCCTTGTGGCGCGCCATGGTCGATTGCATGGAAGCGAGAAGTTGTTCGTGCGTCAGCTGCGGCCCAAGATCGAGCCGCGGAGGGTAAGCCAGGTTCAGAATTGCGTTTTCAATGGCGCTCATGGCGAATAGCGTTCAGCTCCCCGCGGGTGAAGAATTACTTAATAGAACGCACCGCTGTAACAATAAGGCACATATGTTTTAAGGCAAATTAAGTGCCA
>NZ_RAZO01000276.1:0-2488 GCF_004307535.1 Pseudomonas sp. Sample_9 | reverse complement strand
GCGTAGGCGAACACATCGGCGCGCATCTGATGCGCATCCATGCCCGCCTCGACCAGCGCATCCAGGGTGCCGTAAACCATCGCTGGCGAACCGCTGGCATAGACATGTAGCGGCTTCAGATCAGGGAAATCTTCGCAAACCGCCTCGTGCAGCATGCCGCAGCGCCCTTCCCAGCCGCACTGGTCACTGACCACTTTGTGCAGGAACAGATTGGGCAGCTTCAGCCATTCGTCCCAGTGTTCGATCTGATAGAAATCTTCCGGGCGGCGCACGCCCCAGTACAGATGCACCGGATGCTTGAAACCTTCAGCGCGGCAATGCTCGATCAAGGCATGAATCTGGCCCATGCCGGTGCCAGCGGCGATCAGCACCAGCGGACCGTCAGGCAATTCGGCCAAGTGGGTATCGCCAAAGGGCAGCTCGACACGCACCAGCGGGTTGCGTTGCAGCTGTTCGATCAGGCTCAACGCACTGGCTTCGCGCGCCAGCACGTGAATTTCCAGATCACGCCCGCCGTGGGGTGCCGAAGCCATCGAGAAGGCGGATTTCTCGCCGCTCTCGCGCTCGATCATCAAATACTGCCCGGCGTGATAACGCGGCGGCTTGCCGGCCGGTGCACGCAGACGCACGCGCCAGGTGTCGCCACCGACCTCGCGACACTCGATGACCTGACACGACAGGCTGCGCACCGGCAGCTCACCCAATGCGAGTACGTCATCCCACAGCAGCACGCAGTCTTCCAGCGGTGCGGCGATGCAGGTGTAGAACTCGCCATGATCGTGGACTTTGCCGGCCTGCTCGACGCGGCCGTCCACCAGCAGCGCTGCACACACATGGCAATTGCCGTTGCGGCAGCTTTGCGGGCAGTCATAGCCCAGGCGCCGCGCACCGTCGAGAATCCGCTCACCGGGCTGTATCTCGAGCACGGCTCCGGAAGGCTGCAAGGTTACACGCATCAATCTATTCCTAACTGATTCCAGATGGCATCGATCCGTTGGGTGACGGCGTCGTCCTTGACGATCACGCGGCCCCACTCGCGGGTGGTTTCGCCCGGCCACTTGTGGGTGGCATCCAGGCCCATTTTCGAGCCCAGGCCGGAAATCGGCGAGGCGAAGTCGAGGTAGTCGATCGGCGTGTTGTCGATCATCACCGTGTCGCGCTTGGGGTCCATGCGCGTGGTGATGGCCCAGATCACGTCGTTCCAGTCGCGGGCGTTGATATCGTCGTCAGTGACGATAACGAACTTGGTGTACATGAACTGTCGCAAAAACGACCAGACGCCGAGCATCACGCGCTTGGCATGCCCCGGATACGACTTCTTCATCGTCACCACAGCCATGCGGTACGAGCAACCTTCCGGCGGCAGGTAGAAGTCGGTGATCTCCGGGAACTGCTTCTGCAGGATCGGCACGAACACTTCGTTCAGCGCCACGCCGAGAATCGCCGGCTCATCCGGCGGACGGCCGGTGTAAGTGCTGTGATAGATCGGTTTGATCCGGTGAGTAATGCGCTCGACGGTGAACACCGGGAAGCTGTCGACTTCGTTGTAGTAACCGGTGTGGTCGCCATACGGGCCTTCGTCGGCCATCTCGCCCGGATGAATCACGCCTTCAAGAATGATTTCGGCGGTGGCCGGCACTTGCAGATCGTTGCCACGGCACTTGACCAGTTCGGTGCGGTTACCCCGCAGCAGACCGGCGAAAGCATATTCCGAAAGGCTGTCCGGCACCGGCGTCACGGCACCGAGAATCGTCGCCGGATCGGCGCCCAGGGCCACGGACACCGGGAACGGCTGGCCCGGGTGCTTCTCGCACCACTCGCGGAAATCGAGGGCGCCGCCACGGTGGCTGAGCCAGCGCATGATTACCTTGTTGCGGCCGATCACTTGCTGGCGGTAGATACCGAGGTTCTGGCGTTCCTTGTTCGGGCCTTTGGTGACGGTCAGGCCCCAGGTGATCAGCGGGCCGACGTCGCCGGGCCAGCAGGTCTGCACCGGCAACATCGCCAGATCGACATCGTCGCCTTCGATGACCACTTCCTGGCACACCGCGTCTTTGACGACTTTTGGCGCCATCGAAATGATCTTGCGGAAGATCGGCAGTTTCGACCACGCGTCCTTCAAGCCCTTCGGCGGCTCCGGCTCCTTGAGAAAGGCCAGCAGCTTGCCGATTTCGCGCAGCTCGCTGACCGACTCGGCGCCCATGCCCATGGCCACGCGCTCGGGGGTGCCGAACAGATTGCCGAGCACCGGAATGTCGTAACCGGTGGGCTTCTCGAACAACAGTGCCGGGCCTTTGGCCCGCAGCGTGCGGTCGCACACCTCAGTCATCTCCAGCACCGGCGAGACGGGAATCTGGATGCGTTTCAACTCTCCGCGCTGCTCAAGCTGCTGCACGAAATCCCGAAGATCCTTGAATTTCATTGACGATGGCACCCTCAAAATAGGCGTACATCCTACCTGCTCTGACGGGCAAACAGCAGCCCGTCA
>NZ_RAZO01000512.1:0-55381 GCF_004307535.1 Pseudomonas sp. Sample_9 | reverse complement strand
TGCGCGAATGGTACGTGCTCGGTTACACCGACTGGCGCATTGCCGTGAACCTCTCAGCCTTGCAGTTCTGCCATGCCGGGCTGGTGCAAAGTGTGGCCAAGGCGCTGGCGACCCACCACTTGCCGGCCAACAGCCTGACCCTGGAAATCACCGAAACCACCGCCATGAGCGACGCTGACGCGAGCATGACCGTGCTGCAAGAGCTGTCGGACATGGGCGTCGACCTGTCGATCGACGACTTCGGCACCGGTTATTCCAGCCTGATGTACCTCAAGCGCCTGCCGGCCAATGAGCTGAAGATCGACCGCGGTTTCGTCCGTGATCTGGAGCACGACAGCGATGATGCGGCGATCGTCTCGGCGATTGTTGCGCTGGGGCAGGCCTTGGATCTGCGCATTGTTGCCGAGGGTGTCGAGACCGGCGCGCAACAGGATTTCCTGACCAAACTGGGCTGTGATTCGCTGCAGGGCTATCTGCTTGGCCACCCGATGCCGGCGGAGCGCTTCATGCAGGACATCGTGCGTGGGCAACGGCTGGCGGTGGTCTGAGAGACCGAGTCATCGTTCTTCGCGAGCAGGCTCGCTCCCACAGGTGATCGCATTCCCTTGTGGGAGCGAGCCTGCTCGCGAAGGCGTCCGGCCAGACGCCACAGACTCCATGCAAAACCCGCCAATCGCAGTTATTCTTCCCCCGACTGTTACGTGTGCACGTGGGGGAAGGCCAGCATGGATAAAGTCATTGTCATCACCGGTGGCGGGCGCGGAATCGGCGCGGCTACGGCATTGTTGGCAGCCGAACAGGGCTACCGGATCTGCATCAACTACCAGTCGGATGAGCAGGCCGCACACAGCGTACTCGAACAGGTTCGCGCCTTGGGCGCCCAGGCCATTGCGGTTCGCGCCGATGTCAGTATCGAAGACGAAGTGATCGCGATGTTTCAGCGTGTCGACAGCGAACTGGGCCGGGTTACTGCGCTGGTCAACAACGCCGGCACCGTCGGGCAAAAGTCGCGGGTCGATGAAATGTCCGAATTCCGCATCCTCAAAATCATGAAAACCAACGTGCTGGCGCCGATCCTCTGCGCCAAGCACGCGATCCTGCGCATGTCGCCCAAACACGGCGGGCAGGGCGGCAGCATCGTCAACGTCTCCTCGGTCGCGGCACGCCTCGGTTCGCCGAACGAGTACGTTGATTACGCCGCATCCAAAGGCGCGCTCGACACCTTCACTATCGGTCTGTCGAAAGAAGTGGCGGGCGAGGGCATTCGCGTCAATGCCGTGCGTCCGGGTTACATCTACACCGACTTCCATGCCCTGAGCGGCGACCCGGATCGGGTCAGCAAGCTCGAATCGGCGATTCCCATGGCCCGGGGCGGGCGGCCGGATGAAGTGGCGGAGGCGATTGTCTGGTTGCTGTCGGACAAGGCGTCGTATGCGACCGGGACGTTTGTTGACTTGGGGGGTGGGCGGTAAACCGGTGGATTTGCAGTGTTAAAGCCGGCCTCTTCGCGAGCAGGCTCGCTCCCACATTGGTTCTGTATTCACAAATCAACTGTGGGAGCGAGCCTGCTCGCGAAGGGGCCAGCCCAGACAACACCTATCCGTCAAAACGACCGCACAATCCGCCCCAACGTCTCCATGGCCTTTTCCGATTCCTCGGTCCATGGGCTGCCGTAATTCAAGCGAATGCAATTTCTGAAACGCTGGGTCGGTGAGAAAATCGGCCCCGGCGCGATGCTGATGCCTTGTGCCAGTGCCATCTGGAACAGCTTCAGCGAATCCATCTGCTCCGGCAACTCCAGCCACAGAAAGTAGCCCCCCGCCGGCTGGCTGACCCGGGTCTGCGCCGGAAAGTAACGGGCAATCGCCGCGAGCATCGCGCTCTGCTGTTCTTCCAGGGCATAACGCAGTTTGCGCAGATGCCGATCGTAGCCGCCGTGTTGCAGATAATCGGCGATCGCCGCTTGCGCCGGCATGGAAGCGCACAGCGAGGTCATCAGCTTGAGCCGTTCGATCTTCTGCGCGAAACGCCCGGCCGCCACCCAGCCGATGCGATAACCGGGGGCGAGGCTTTTGGCGAACGAACCGCAATGCATGACCAGACCCTCAGTGTCGAAGGCCTTGGCCGGTTTCGGTGCCTGTTGGCCGTAATAAAGCTCGGCGTAGACGTCGTCCTCGATCAACGGCACCTGATGCTGGCGCAGCAGTTCGACCAGTTCCTGTTTCTTCGCTTCGGGCATGCTCGCGCCCATCGGGTTCTGGAAACTGGTCATGCACCAGCAGGCCTTGATCGGATGGCGTTCCAGAGTTTGCGCGAGCACGCCGAGGTCGATGCCGTCACGCGGGTGCACGGGGATTTCCACGGCTTTGAGCTTCAGGCGCTCCAGCACTTGCAGGCAGGCATAAAACGCCGGGGCCTCGATGGCCACCAGGTCACCGGGCTCGGTCACCGCTTGCAGGCACAGGTTCAGCGCTTCGAGGGCGCCGTTGGTGATCAGTAGTTCTTCCATCGGCAGCATCAGCCCGCCGACCATGTAGCGCAGGGCAATCTGCCGGCGCAGTTGCGGGTTGCCCGGCGACATATCGGTGACGACCATGCGCGGATCCATCTCCCGCGCGGCGCTGGCCAGGGAGCGCGACAGGCGTTGCAGCGGGAACAGGGTCGGGCTGGGGAAGGCCGAGCCGAACGGTACGGTGTTGGGGTCCTTGATCGAGTCGAGTACCGAGAACACCAGTTCGCTGACGTCGACTTCGGTGGATTCGTTGACCTGACTGCTAATCACCGGCTCGGAAAATGTGCTCGGTGTATGGGCGTTGACGAAGTAACCGGAGCGCGGCCGGGCGCGGATCAGGCCGCGGCGTTCGAGCAGGTAATAGGCCTGGAACACGGTCGACGGGCTGACCCCGTAAGCCTGGCTGGCATAGCGCACCGACGGTACCCGCTGGCCAGGGCCGAGGACGCCGGAGCGGATCAGTTCAGCGATGTCGTCGGCGAATTTTTCGTAGCGTTTCATCGGTGGGCCTTGGTGGACTTGATTTTGTGGGGTGTCAGGGAAGGAGCCCTCACCCTAGCCCTCTCCCAGAGGGAGAGGGGACTGATTGGGGGAGGCTGATGAAATACGCCGACCTGACAGTGCTTTGCCGAATCCATAATCGACTCGGTCTTTCAGGTCGATGCATAGCGACAGACACCTCGGTCGGCTCCCTCTCCCTCCGGGAGAGGGCTGGGGTGAGGGCAGCAGTGCCAGTTCCTCAACGATTCATCGGCGCCACAAACCGGCTCTTCGCCACGCTGTATACCTGCGGCTCGTCACTGTCTTCAATCCTGAAACTCAACGTCTGCGAACTGCTCGCCGGGCGCTCGGTGGTCATCGCCACCGACACCGGCACATCGACAATCTCCCCCGGCGCCAGGCTCAGTTCCGTTCTGCCCTGCAACTCGAACCCGTCGCCATCAACCAGACTCAACCGGTATTCCTGCCGTTGCTGAGTCTTGTTGATCACTTTCAGCGAATAAATATTCTCGATCTGGCCCTGAGCGTTCTCACGAAACAACCCACGATCCTTGGTTACGTCCAGCGACACCATCGGCCGCTCGATCAATGCCAATGCCAACGCTCCAATCATCAGCAACAGCACCGCTGTATAGCCAATCAAGCGCGGACGCAGCAGGTGGGTCTTGCCGCCCTGCAATTCGCGCTCGGAACTGTAGCGGATCAGGCCGCGCGGGTAATGCATTTTGTCCATGATCGAATCGCAGGCGTCGATGCACGCTGCGCAGCCGATGCATTCCATTTGCAAACCATCGCGGATGTCGATGCCGGTCGGGCAGACCTGCACGCACAACTGGCAGTCGATGCAATCACCCAGGCCGGCTTCGACCGGGCGCACGTCACGCTTGCGCGGGCCGCGGTTTTCGCCGCGGGCGGCGTCGTAGGCAATGGTCAGCGTGTCTTTATCGAACATCACGCTCTGGAACCGCGCATACGGGCACATGTGCATGCACACCGCCTCACGCAGCCAACCGGCGTTGATATAGGTGGCGGCGGCAAAAAACAGCACCCAGAACAGACTGACGCCACCGATCTGCAGGGTCAGCAGTTCTTCGGCCAGCGGCCGGATCGGGGTGAAATAGCCGACGAAGGTCAGGCCGGTGATTACGCTGATTGCCAGCCACAACGTGTGTTTGGCGGCGCGCCGCGCCAGTTTGTTCAGGCTCCATGGCGCGGCTTGCAGTTTGATTCGCTGGTTGCGCTCGCCTTCGGTGATCTTCTCGCACCACATGAAGATCCACGTCCACGAACTCTGCGGGCAGGTGTAACCGCACCAGACGCGACCGGCAAACACGGTGATGGCGAAGAGTCCGAACGCAGCGATGATCAGCAGCGCCGAGAGCAGAATGAAATCCTGCGGCCAGAACGTCGCGCCGAAGATATGGAATTTACTTTCCGCCAGATCCCACAGCACCGCCTGCCGACCGCCCCAGTTCAGCCACACGGTGCCGAAGAACAGCACAAACAGAAGCCCGGCACCGCTCATACGCAGGTTGCGGAACAGACCGGTGAAGCTGCGGGTGTGGATCTGTTTGTCGGTGGATCCGGCAGTCGCCTTCAGTGGGCGCGCGGGTACGCTTTTTATCGTTGGCGATGCTTCTACGGTTCGGACGGGGATTTGCTCGCTCATGTTCGTTCGCTCATCAGCCTCCATCAGGCCGATGCACTATGAGCGCCGATCTGTTTGCAGAACAGACTCAGGTTTGGCAATAAAAAGCGGATCAGATGAGGTTTGGCGCTATCTCTGCGACAACTTGAAGCATCAAGGTGGGCGCGGCGCAAACGCCTGGTGCAGGCGTCTGCGTCGGGTGTTGATCGAGATCAATCAAACCACCGAATCACTGTCATCGGCCTTCAGATGTTTGCGCCCGTCCCTGGCCCCGGCGACGGTCAAGGCATCGGCTTCGGCTTCGGTGATGTAGGTGCGTTTGCCTTCGATTTCCACGAACGACATGGCTTTGTCGCTATCGGTCATGACTTCCAGAGTGTCGCAGATGCGAATTTCCTCACCATGCTCGACGGTGAAAAAACACACTTTCTGTTCGGGGTTGGATTCATCGATTCGAACGGGCATGGCGGCAGTCCTTGTTCCAGGGAGGTCTGCATATTAGGAAGCGCAACGCGCCGATCGTTCTGCGCAACCGATTAATGGTCGCTGTTGTCCATCGCTTATCAAGCCAATAACAAGGGAGGCACGATGGAAGACTGGTGGGATGAAGTGTGGTCAACCTTGCAGGCCGAATTTGCCGACATCGGCGACGCCTCGCAAATGACCCGAATCACCGTACGCCTGGTGATGGCGGCGATTCTTGGCGGGATTCTCGGTTTCGAGCGCGAACATAAAGGCAAGGCTGCCGGGGTGCGCACGCACATGCTGGTGGCATTGGGTGCTGCGCTATTCGTTTTGGTGCCGCAGACCTCGGGCGCGGAGTCCGATGCGATGAGTCGGGTATTGCAGGGCGTGATTGCCGGGATCGGTTTTCTCGGCGCCGGGACCATTCTGAAAAATCAGCAGGGCGACGAGGCGCATGTCAAAGGCCTGACCACGGCGGCGGGCTTATGGATGACGGCGGCGATCGGCGTGGCGGCGGGGCTGGGCAAGGAAGCGACGGCATTGCTCAGTACCATCCTAGCGCTGGCGATCTTCAGTGTGATGCCCTACGTGGTGAGAGTGTTCGAAAAGGATGTCGACAAGAACGACCACCTCTAGCTAATCACTCGGTCCCGTGTAGGAGCTGCCGAAGGCTGCGATCTTTTGATTTGCATTGCAGCGCGGCAAAGAGATCGCAGCCTTCGGCAGCTCCTACAGGGATGGCACGCAGACATGCCAATGTCAGACGATCACCGGCGGCATCGTGCTCGGTGGCTCTTCCTTCGGTGGTGGCGTGGTGCCTGGCGGCTCTTGCTCGGGCACCGGCGGCGGCTCGGTGTCCGGCAGGGTGGGTTTGTCGATGTTCGGATCGGGCGTTTCCGCCGGGATCGGGATGCTCATCAGGTGACCTCCGTATGGCACATGGCGTGGGACGTGCTTAAGTGAGTTGACCCGGCCACGGCAAATTCGATCCGCAGGTTTGTCTTGTTAATTTCATCTGAACTTTTCCCCGCGCCGGTTGCTCGGAACCTAAGTGAGTTCATGACAGGGCCGGCGCTTTGTCGCGAATACTGATCCGGCACAAGAGCGTCCTTGGGGCGTTAAGGAGAGATGCTCAATGACTGCTGAAAGACCTTCAGAGCTGAGTTACAACCCGCACATGCCGCTGTCGCAGGCGTTGCTGCTGCCACGCATCGTCATCGAAAACACCATGCCGACCCTCGACGGCGGCCAGTTCGCCGCCAAATCGATTGCCGGGCGCGAAGTAGTGGTGACCAGCAAAGTCTTCGCCGACGGCCATGACAAGCTCGCCGTGCGCATTCGCTGGCGTGAGGAAGGCCAGGAAACCTGGCAGACCGAGGTCATGTCCGATCAGGGCAACAACACCTGGCAAGGCCAGTTCCGCCCTGAGGAGCAGGGCCGCTACCTGTATTGCATCGAAGCGTGGATCGACCACTTCGCCAGCTTCCAGTACGAACTGGAAAAGAAGCACAGCGCGGCAGTGCCGGTTTCGCTGGAATTGCAGGAAGGCCGGACGATGGTGCAACAGGCCGCCGAACGCAGCGAAGGCCAGCTCAGCGAGCAGCTCGCGGCGCTGCACCATGAATTGTCGGGCCTGCTCGAAACCGAGCAGGTTGCGCTGTTTCTGCACTCGCGCAGTGCAGAGCTGATGGCCCAGGCCGATCACCGCGCCTACCTCAGCGTCAGCGCCGAATTCCCCATGGACGTCGAGCGCGAACTCGCCGAGTTCGCCAGTTGGTATGAGCTGTTTCCGCGCTCGATCACCGACGATCCCCAGCGTCACGGCACTTTCAACGATGTGCACTCGCGTCTGCCGATGATTCAGGACATGGGTTTCGACGTGTTGTACTTCACGCCGATTCACCCGATCGGCCGCGCCCACCGCAAGGGCCGCAACAATTCCCTGACCGCTGGCCCAGACGATCCCGGCAGCCCGTACGCGATTGGTAGCGAAGAGGGCGGCCACGAAGCGATTCACTCGCAACTCGGCACCCGTGAAGATTTCCGCCGCCTGGTGGCTGCCGCCGCCGACCATGGCCTGGAAATCGCTCTCGACTTCGCCATCCAGTGTTCCCAGGATCACCCGTGGCTCAAAGAGCATCCGGGCTGGTTCAACTGGCGCCCGGACGGCACGATCAAATACGCCGAGAACCCGCCGAAGAAATACCAGGACATCGTCAACGTCGACTTCTATGCGCCGGACGCGATTCCGAGCCTGTGGGTCGAGTTGCGCGACATCGTCGTCGGCTGGGTCAAGGAAGGCGTGAAGATCTTCCGCGTCGACAACCCGCACACCAAACCGCTGCCGTTCTGGCAATGGCTGATCGCCGATGTGCGCACCCTGTATCCGGAAGTGATCTTCCTCGCCGAGGCCTTCACCACGCCGGCGATGATGGCGCGTCTGGGCAAGGTCGGGTATTCGCAGAGCTACACCTATTTCACCTGGCGCAACACCAAGGCCGAGCTGGCCGAATACTTCACCGAACTGAATCAGTCGCCGTGGCGCGAATGCTACCGGCCGAATTTCTTCGTCAATACTCCGGACATCAACCCGGCGTTCCTGCATGAGTCAGGGCGTCCCGGATTTCTCATCCGCGCTGCATTGGCGACGATGGGCTCGGGGCTGTGGGGCATGTATTCCGGTTTCGAATTGTGCGAATCGGCGCCGGTGCCGGGCAAAGAGGAATACCTGGATTCGGAGAAATACGAGATCCGTGTCCGCGACTTCACCGCGCCGGGCAACATCATTGCCGAGATCGCTCAGCTCAACCGCATCCGCCGGCAGAACCCGGCGCTGCACACGCATCTGGGGCTGAAAATCTACAACGCCTGGAACGACAACATTCTGTACTTCGGCAAGCGCAGCGCCGATGGCAGCAATTTCATCCTGGTCGCGGTCAGCCTCGATCCGCACAACGTGCAGGAAGCGAATTTCGAACTGCCGCTGTGGGAAATGGGCCTGCCGGACGATGCCACCACCCATGGCGAAGATTTGATGAACGGCCATCGCTGGGACTGGCACGGCAAATATCAGTTCATGCGTATTGACCCGGCGTATCAGCCGTTCGGGATTTGGCGGATTACAGCTTCGTAACATTTGCACCGCACTCGTGGCGAGGGGATTCATCCCCGCCGGGGCGCGCAGCGGCCCCATTTTTCAAGCTGCACCGCGTTAATAATTTGCGACTGCTGCGCAGCCGAACGGGGATAAATCCCCTCGCCACAGGGGCTCACCAATGCGAGTCCCTCGGTGTATCAGAGAATTTTTCAGGAGTTCCACATGGCGAAGAAACCCAAGGCAGCCGCCTTCATCAAAGACCCGCTCTGGTACAAGGACGCGGTGATCTATCAGGTTCACGTCAAATCGTTTTTCGACTCCAACAATGACGGGATCGGCGACTTTCCCGGGCTTATCGCCAAACTCGATTACATTGCCGACCTCGGCGTCAACACCATCTGGCTGCTGCCGTTCTATCCCTCGCCACGCCGCGACGACGGTTACGACATCGCCGAATACCGTGGCGTGCACAGCGACTACGGGACCATGGCCGACGCCAAGCGCTTCATTGCCGAAGCGCACAAGCGCGGTCTGCGGGTGATTACCGAACTGGTCATCAACCACACCTCCGACCAGCACCCGTGGTTTCAGCGTGCGCGTAAAGCCAAGCCGGGTTCGGCGGCGCGGGATTTCTACGTCTGGTCCGATGACGACCAGAAATACGACGGCACGCGGATCATCTTCCTCGACACCGAGAAGTCCAACTGGACCTGGGACCCGGTCGCCGGCCAATACTTCTGGCACCGCTTCTATTCGCACCAGCCGGATCTGAACTTCGATAACCCGCAAGTCATGAAAGCCGTGTTGTCGGTGATGCGTTACTGGCTGGACATGGGCATCGACGGTCTGCGTCTCGATGCGATTCCGTACCTGATCGAGCGCGACGGCACCAACAACGAAAACCTGCCCGAGACCCACGACGTCCTCAAGCAGATCCGTGCCGAGATCGACGCCAATTATCCTGACCGCATGCTGTTGGCCGAAGCCAATCAGTGGCCGGAAGATACTCAGCTGTATTTCGGTGACACCGATGCCGCTGGGGTCAATGGCGACGAATGCCACATGGCCTTCCACTTCCCGCTGATGCCGCGCATGTACATGGCGTTGGCGCAGGAAGATCGCTTCCCGATCACCGACATTCTCCGGCAGACCCCGGAAATTCCGGCGAATTGCCAATGGGCAATTTTCCTGCGCAACCACGATGAGCTGACCCTGGAAATGGTCACCGATCGTGAGCGCGATTACCTGTGGAACTACTACGCGGCTGACCGTCGCGCGCGGATCAACCTCGGTATTCGCCGTCGTCTCGCACCGTTGATGGAACGCGACCGTCGCCGCATCGAACTGCTCAACAGTCTGCTGCTGTCGATGCCCGGCACGCCGACCCTGTATTACGGCGACGAAATCGGCATGGGCGACAACATCTACCTCGGCGACCGCGACGGCGTGCGTACTCCAATGCAGTGGTCGATCGACCGCAACGGCGGTTTCTCCCGCGCCGATCCGGCCAGTCTGGTACTGCCGCCGATCATGGATCCGCAGTATGGCTATCAGTCGGTCAACGTCGAAACCCAGTCCGGCGATCCGCATTCGCTGTTGAACTGGACGCGGCGCCTGCTGGCCGTGCGCAAGCAATCGAAAGCGTTCGGCCGTGGCACGTTGAAAATGCTCTCGCCGGCCAACCGTCGCGTGCTGGCTTATACCCGCGAATACACCGATGTCGATGGCAAGCACGAAATCATCCTGTGCGTGGCCAACGTCTCGCGCAGTGCGCAAGCAGTGGAGCTGGATCTGTCGGCGTACGTCGGCATGGTGCCGGTGGAAATGCTCGGCGGTAACGCGTTCCCGCCGATCGGTCAGTTGAATTTCCTTCTGACCCTGGCGCCTTATGGCTTCTACTGGTTTGCGCTGGCGGCGGAAAACCAGATGCCGAGCTGGCACGTCGAGCCGGCACAGAGCCTGCCGGACTTCACGACACTGGTGCTGAAAAAACGCATGGAAGAGCTGCTCGAAGCGCCGTCGCGTACGACGCTGGAGCAAAGCATTCTGCCGAGCTGGCTGCAGAACCGTCGCTGGTTCGCCGGCAAGGACGCGGCGATCGAGAAGGTCAATCTGGCTTACGGCGTGCGTTTCGGCGACGCCCAGCATCCGGTGCTGCTCAGCGAAATCGAAGTCACCAGCGGCGGCCAGACCAACCGTTATCAACTGCCGTTCGGCTTCATTGGCGAAGACCATGTCGGCCCACCGTTGCCGCAGCAATTGGCGCTGTCGCGTGTACGGCGTGTGCGTCAGGTCGGCCTGATCACCGATGCGTTCAGCCTGGAAACTTTCGTCCGCGCCGTTCTGCAAGGCATGCAGAGCAACACCGTACTGGAGTCGATCGAAGGCGAAATCCGCTTCGAACAGACAGATCATCTGGAAAAACTCGGCCTCGGCGCCGAGTCGGATGTGCGCTACCTCTCGGCCGAGCAATCGAACAGCTCCGTGGTTGTCGGCAACAGCCTAGTGCTTAAGCTGATACGCAAAGTGGCTTCTGGCGTACACCCGGAACTGGAGATGAGCGCTTACCTGACCGAGGCCGGGTTTGCCAATATCTCGCCACTGCTGGGTTCGGTGATTCGCCGTGATGCGCAGGGCGAAGATAACTTGCTGATGATCGCCCAAGGCTATCTGAGCAATCAGGGCGATGCATGGGAATGGACGCAGAACAACCTCGAACGGGCGTTGCGCGATGAACTGGCCGACGCCATGTCCGAGCAGGAGCAGCATTACAACGCGCTCGGCGAGCTGAGGGACTTCGCCGGCATGCTCGGCCAACGTCTGGGCGAGATGCATCAGGTGCTCGCTGCGCCAACCGAGAACGCCGACTTTGCGCCGCAAGTGTCGTCGAGCAAGGACATGGCCGCGACGGCCAAGGATGTCACCGCCCAGGTCGAACATGCCTTGAAACTGCTCAAGCAGCATCAAGGCGAGTTGAACGCGGCGGACCAGAAACTGGTTAAGCGTCTGCTCGACGAGAAAAAAACCATTCTTGCCCATGTCCAGGATCTGGCGAAGAAAGCCACTGGCGGCTTGCGCATCCGGGTGCATGGCGACTTGCATTTGGGTCAGGTGCTGGTGATCAAGGGCGATGCCTACTTGATCGACTTCGAGGGCGAACCGGCGCGGCCGTTGAGTGAGCGTCGCGGCAAGCACAGCCCGTACAAGGACGTCAGCGGCGTACTGCGTTCGTTCGATTATGCAGCGGCGATGACCATCAATGTGCATAACGTCGACAACAGCGTCGAAGCCGAAGCGGCGCGTAAACGTGTCGCCGAGCGTTATCTGCGCGAAGCACGCGAGGCATTTGTCCAGGCATATCGCGAGGCAGCAGCTAGTCTTGAGCATGCCTGGCAGGATCCTCAGGGTGCCGACGCCGCGCTGGCGTTGTTCGGCCTGGAAAAAGCCGCTTATGAAGTGGCCTACGAGGCGGAAAACCGCCCAACGTGGCTGCCCGTGCCATTGCACGGCTTGTATGGATTATTGACAGGGCTTAAACCCTTTTCCGATCTTGGTGGAGAGTAGTCATGAGTTTCTCGAACAAGGAACAGGGTGTGGTAAAGGAAGCATTGTTACCCTCGGCGCGCGACATCGATGCGTTGGTGCGCGCTGAACATCAGGACCCGTTTTCCATTCTCGGCCCGCACGGCGATGGCGCCGGCGGGCAGTTCATCCGCGCTTATTTGCCGGGTGCGCTGAGTGTGGCGGTGCTGGACAGGGACAGCGGCGAAGAGCTTGGCCCGCTGGAGATGACCGAGACGCCGGGGCTGTTTGTCGGCCATTTCGATCAGGCGCGACCGTACCTGTTGCGCACGCGCTGGGCCGGTGGCGAGCAGGTCGCCGAAGATCCATATAGCTTCGGTCAGTTGCTCGGCGAAATGGACCTGTATCTGTTTGCCGAAGGCAATCACCGCGACCTCAGCGCTTGCCTCGGTGCGCAGCTGAAAACCGTCGATGGTGTCGACGGTGTGCGCTTTGCCGTGTGGGCACCGAATGCCCGGCGTGTCTCGGTGGTCGGCGATTTCAACGTCTGGGACGGTCGTCGTCACCCGATGCGCCTGCGCCATCCTTCGGGCGTATGGGAGTTGTTCATCCCTCGCCTGCAAGCGGGGGAGTTGTACAAGTACGAAATCCTCGGCGCCCACGGCATTCTGCCGCTCAAGGCCGACCCGATGGCGCTGGCCACCAGCCTGCCACCGGACACCGCCTCGAAAGTCGCCTCGCCGTTGCAAATCGATTGGCAGGATCACGAGTGGATGAATTCCCGTCAGGATCGTCAGCAGCGCTCCAAGCCTTTGTCGATCTATGAGTTGCACGCCGGCTCGTGGCAGTGCGAGCTGGATGATCTCGGCGAAGTCGCGCGCCAGTACACCTGGCCGGAGCTGGCCGAGCGGCTGATTCCTTATGTGAAAGAGCTGGGATTCACCCACATCGAATTGATGCCGATCATGGAGCACCCGTTCGGCGGTTCCTGGGGTTATCAGTTGCTTTCGCAGTTCGCGCCGAGCGCGCGTTACGGCACACCGGATCAGTTCGCCGCGTTCGTTAACGCCTGTCACCAGGCCGACATCGGTGTGATTCTCGACTGGGTGCCGGCGCATTTCCCCACCGATACCCACGGTCTGGCGCAGTTCGACGGCACCGCGCTGTACGAATACGGCAATCCGCTGGAAGGCTTCCATCAGGATTGGGACACGCTGATCTACAACCTCGGTCGCACCGAAGTGCACGGTTACATGCTGGCCTCGGCGCTGCACTGGCTGAAACACTTCCATATCGATGGCCTGCGTGTCGATGCCGTGGCCTCGATGCTATACCGCGATTATTCGCGCAAGGCTGGCGAATGGGTGCCGAACCGCCACGGCGGTCGGGAGAACCTGGAGGCTATCGACTTCCTGCGTCATTTGAACGACGTGGTTGAACTGGAAGCGCCGGGTGCGCTGGTGATTGCCGAAGAATCCACCGCATGGCCGGGCGTCAGCCAGAGCACCCAGCAGGGCGGCCTGGGCTTTTCCTACAAATGGAACATGGGCTGGATGCACGATTCGCTGCACTACATCCAGCAGGACCCGGTGTACCGCGCCCATCACCACAACGAGTTGAGCTTTGGTCTGGTCTATGCCTGGTCGGAACGCTTCATCCTGCCGATTTCCCACGACGAAGTGGTGCACGGCAAGCACTCGCTGATCGACAAGATGCCCGGCGACCGCTGGCAGAAGTTCGCCAACCTGCGCGCCTATCTGAGCTTCATGTGGACGCATCCGGGCAAGAAGCTGTTGTTCATGGGCTGCGAGTTTGGCCAGTGGCGCGAGTGGAACCACGATCAGCAGCTGGACTGGTACCTGCTGCAGTATTCCGAGCACAAAGGTGTGCAGAAACTGGTTGGCGATCTCAACCGGCTGTATCGCGAAGAGCCGGCGCTGCATGATCAGGACGACGCGCCGCAAGGCTTCCAGTGGTTGATTGGCGATGATGCGATCAACAGCGTTTACGCATGGCTACGCTGGAGTAAGGACGGCTCGCCGGTGCTGGTGGTTGCCAACTTCACACCGGTACCGCGCCAGTCGTATCGGGTCGGCGTGCCGTTTGCCGGGCGCTGGACCGAGCTGTTCAACAGTGACGCCGACATTTACGCCGGCTCCAACTATGGCAATGGTGGCGGGGCATTGACCGATGAAGTACCGAGTCATGGTCAATCGTTGTCGCTGGAACTGAATCTTCCGCCGTTGGCGGTTTTGATTCTCAAGCCGCAGGGCTAGCAGCTGTGGGAGCGAGCCTGCTCGCGAAGGCGTCATGTCAGTCAACGATGATGTTGAAGGTGATACCGCTTTCGCGAGCAGGCTCGCTCCCACAAGGTTCTTCAGCGTTCAGCGTTCAGCAGATCACCAGCGCATCCGCACGCCAAGGCTGCCGATGATCCCGTTCAGGTCATTGTCATCCACATCGCTGCTGTAATCGGCGCTCATGTACAGGCTTACCGCCGGTGTGACCCGCGCCACCAGGCCCAAACCCAACTCCACTGTTGAAGACTTGCGGCTGCTGCTGATCTTGTCGACCTGATCGAGCGTCACCGTGCTGCCGGTGTAAACGGTGTGCCAAAGGTTGGTGCGCACGTAGGGTTCGACAGGCAACCCGTTCAAGTCATAACTGCCTTTCAACCGCGCACCGACGCGGCCACTCCACGCGGTCAGGTCGGTGGAAGAGGCATTGCCCGAGCCGGCGTACGGAGCGTCGAGACTGATGCGCTGGTTGATCAGTTGTGCCTGCGGCTCGATCACCCAGTTTTCACTCAAGCCGATCGGGTAACCGCCTTCGACGGAAAAGGTCATCGCATTGCCTTCGGTGGCTTGCCGATTACCTTGCGCAGTGCGACTGAAGCCGCTGACCCGACCGCCGCTGGCCGACAGGTCGACGTGCCAGCCTTGCGCACCCACCAGACTGTAATAGGCGCCGAGGCTCTGGCCTTGCAGGTTGAGGCTGTCAGTGTTGCGGTCGGCGAGGGCACGTCGGGTCAGCGCACCATCGGCATTCAGCTGGACCTGATTGTCGCCACCTATAAGACCAAGGGTCTGAGTAGTCCCGTTAGCGCTTTTTAACGTGACCACGGCCGGACCTTTGAACTCGCCAGCGGCCATCGCATAACCGGATGAAAGTGCGTCGGTCTGTGCTTGCCGAGCGCCTTTGCCGTACAGCTCGTCCCAGGCAGATGGGGCAAGATCCTCAGTGATCAGGCGCGAACTCTGCTGACTCAATGGCAGCGGTCCGGGTGTTATCACGGTTACTGGCAAGGTCAGCACCGGTACGTCGGCGTGATACCACGCGGGTTCGTCCGCCGCAGATCCCGCATGCGCCTCCATGGACGAGCACAGCAACAGCGAACCTGACACTGTGCAAAGGGTGATTTTGAGTTCGTGTGGGGTCAGTGAAGTTTTCATGGAGGTCTACCTTGCAAGCGCATGCGTCATCTCGTGTTTGGCGTCTCTCCTACCCCGAACGAGGGGCGACCGAATAGAGCGGGGCGAACCGCGGCTGCTCGATTTCGCGAGTGCCGGAAGGTCAGCCCCAGTAGTGATTCCGGGGGTAGTAAGGTAGAGATAAGAAGAGTGATGCCTGCGCGTCAAGAAAATGCACGATGAATGGTGCACTTAAATCGGCCTTTGCAAGCGTTTGTTTTTCTGCACATAACTAAGTGTTTGTTTGCATGGAAAAACGCTTGCAAGGCAGGCGGCTGACGGTTTTTTGCCGCCGACGAAAGGTCCTTCCGAGCGTTAGTTGCCGGGAAGGCCTGTCATTTAATTGCTGTCAAAAATGCACTTACAGATGCACTTCGACCGCCAGCGGGAGGTGATCGGAAAGATGCGTCCACGGCTTGTTGCCGAGAATTCGGGGATCGTGGCTACTGGCATTGCGCAAGTAGACCCGGTCAAGCCTCAGTAAGGGAAACCGCGCGGGATAGGTTTTCGCCGGGCGCCCATGATGGCGCTCAAAGGCTTCATGCAGATAATCGCGACGGGCGAGGGCGGCGTTGCCTTGCAACTGCCAGTCATTGAAATCGCCGGCGATGATCACCGGCGCATCGTCGGGTAGAGATTCAAGCAGCTGACAGAGCAGTTGCAACTGCAATTGTCGATGGCTTTCCAGCAGACTCAAATGCACACAGATTGCATGCACCTCGGCATGCCCGGGCACATCAAGAATGCAGTGCAACAGCCCGCGCCGTTCAGGCCCGGTGATCGACACGTCGAGGTTGCGATATTCGCGGATCGGGTATTTCGACAGCAGCGCGTTGCCGTGGTGGCCATCCGGGTAAACGGCGTTGCGCCCGTAGGCAAAATCGCTCCACATACTGTCGGCGAGAAATTCGTATTGCGAGGTCTGCGGCCAGTCGTTGTAACGACTGGAATGGCGTTCGTGCTCACCCACCACTTCCTGCAGAAACACCAGATCGGCGGAGGTGCTGCGCATCGCTTCACGCAGCTCCGGGAGAACGAACCGCCGATTCAATGCGGTGAAGCCCTTGTGGGTGTTGACCGTGAGTACCCGCAGGCGATGAATGACTGGCGCGTCGACCGCTTGACGCTTGGGATCGCTGGACACGTTCACTCCTCTGAATTGGGCCATGCCTGTTCATGCGACTGGTTTGAGGGGGTGGCAGTTCCTTCCGATGATTCACTGCTGGGCTAATGTGGGAGCGAGCCTGCTCGCGAAGACTTCATCACATTCAATACATCTGACACATGACACACCGCTTTCGCGAGCAGGCTCGCTCCCACAGGTATGTTGAGCTTCCGCCGTTCAGAAGAAGACGATTTCATACGGCAAGCGCATCCGCTCCAGCAGCACCGGCGGCAGCAGCGGGGCGATGCCGATGGCCGGTTCGCCCTTGAGCTGGCTGGCGTAAGCGTGGGTGGCGTGGCTCTTGCGCGCGACCGTCCAGGTGTCGAGGCGCAGCTTGC
The DNA here is from genome assembly GCF_004307535.1 of Pseudomonas sp. Sample_9. Classification (NCBI taxonomy): domain Bacteria; kingdom Pseudomonadati; phylum Pseudomonadota; class Gammaproteobacteria; order Pseudomonadales; family Pseudomonadaceae; genus Pseudomonas; species Pseudomonas sp. Sample_9. The sequence continues at coordinate 38,663 of NZ_RAZO01000512.1, read as the reverse complement.
GCGCGCGTTCCCACGGAATCATGCGCTGCTCGCGCTCCGGCCAGTGCCAGGCCCACACCGGCACATCGTGGTAGGTCGCCCCGGCCTTCTGCGCCGCGTCGAAACTGGCCCGGCCAACCACTTCATGATCCGGCGGGCCATCCTTGCGCCAGGTACTGAACACCACGTCGCCCGGCCGCAGGTAACGGCCGATGAACTCGGTGAGCTGGCTTTGCTGATCACTCAGTGCGTTGTCGGTAAAGCCGCCGCGCACCCATTTCAGGCTGTGCATCGGCAGGCCGAGGCGGCGCAGGGCTTCGACGCTTTCCTGCGGGCGGAACACGCTCAGACGTTGTTCCGACCACTGGCGCGAGCCGGGGTGGCTGGCGCTACCGTCGGTAATCGAGAGCAATTGCAGAGGATGGCCAAGGCTGGAGAGCAGTTGCAGCAGACCGCCGCAAGTGACCACTTCGTCGCCCGGATGCGGGGCGATGACCACGGCGCGGGCGCCGGCGGGTACCAAGCTGTGGGTGTTGATGACGGGAATATTGTCGAGTTGCGGCGCGCTGTTCCAGATCTGTGCCGGCAGGCCGTGTTCGTTGAGCAATGACGATTTCATGAGTGCGACGTCCTTGTGGTATCTCGCCCTCAGTCGTGAGCAGCCAACGCTGATCGCGGCCCGTGAAGGCAAATGAATAGCAACGGTGCAGTGCTCCAACCCTTGGATTTCTGCGAGGCAGAGTATTGCTCAAGACAGCCGATTCGTCGCGTCACAGATCAATCTGATACGTATTTTTTTATTCCACCTGTACCAGATTGCGCAGAAAGTCACCGAATCCGCCCTTGGCCCGACTGTCGAGACGGGCGCTGGTGTGCACTTGCGGACGGTGACTCCAGGCGATATTGGCGCCGCTGCGCTCCAGTGCACGCACCAATTGCACATCCTCGTCACAGGTCAGCGGCTTGAAACCGCCGGCCAGACGATAAGCCTCGGCACTGACACCGAGGTTGGCGCCGTGAATGTGCCGATGGCCATCGCGGGCCTGATAGTGATGGTGATAGCGAATCTGCGCCGCCTCATCGATCGATTCGTGCCAGTGTTCGACCGTTACCGTGCCGCACACTGCGTCAGCCTCCAGCCCCAGTTGCGCCGCCAGCCAGTCATCGGCGACGCGGCTGTCGGCGTCGGTGCAGGCGATCCAGCGGGCACCGCGCTCGAGCAACAGGCGCGCACCGGTGGCGCGGGCTTCGCCAACGTTGCGCGCATCGATCTGCAAGCTGAGCACTGGATAAGCGCTGACGATCTGCGCCGAGCCATCGCTGCAACTGTCGAGCACGACCAGTATTTCCACCGGCTCGCCGGCCAGTTGTGCATGCTCGCTGGCGCGCAACGCTGCACGCAGGCATTCATCAAGCAGCGCCTCTTCGTTGTGCGCCGGAATCACAATACCAATCAACGCAAGCCCTCCAGGGCCGCCACCGAGCGTGGCTCGCGGCTCCACAGTTCGAGAATGAAATCCGCTTCCTGATGCAGCACCAGACGCGGCAAAGCCAATTGATCGTGAATTTGATCGTGGACCTGACGCGCATTCAGCGGGCAGCCCTCGATCGGCGGGCGCCAGTGGCAGGCCAGCAATTGGCCGTCGGCGGTCAGCGATTCACTGATCCGGCGGATCATTTCTGTCAGATCTTTTTCGTCGAGGTAGTAGCCGATTTCGCTGAATACGATCAGGTCGAATTTTTCCTCGGGCCAGTCAGCCGGAAGGCGGCCCTGACGGACTTCGGCATGCTCGAACACGCTCAAGCGCGTACGCGCCAGCTTCACCGCCGCGCTCGCCGTGTCGCAGCACAACAGGCGGTCGCAGCGCGGAGCCAGCTCTGCACTCAGTTCGCCGTTGGCGCAGCCCGGTTCGAACACCGACCTGTAGCGCGGACGGGGCAGGACGGCGAGGGTGATCGCGCGTTTGCGCTGTTCGTACCAACGCTGGCGGAACGCCCATGGGTCGTCATTGCCCGCGAACAGGCCGTCGAAATAGCGGTCATCGACGCTCACAGGAACACCACTTCAAAAGGTTGCAGCAAACGATCGAGCACATAGGGCGCGAGCACCGGCCCGAGGCCGACGTCGCGGTCGCCTTCCAACTGGCTGGCGAACGCGTGCGCTGCGTGTCGTTTTCGTGCGATGTGCGTCGGTGAAAGGAGGATCTTGCGCGCACGCTCCCATGGCACTGTGGCGTCTTCCGGGGTTGCCCAGTGCCAGGTCCAGACCGGAAGTTCATGGCAGGTCGCACCAACGCGTCGCGCCGCTTCGACACTGGCGCGGCCGACGGCCTCGTGATCGCTGTGGCCGTCCTGGCGCCAGGTAGTGAAAACCACATCACTGGCGTGCAGATACCCGGCGATGAATTCGCTCAATTCGGCTTCCTGCGCCGCCACTTGGGTGTCGGTAAAACCGCCGCGCAGCCATTTCAGGCTATGCATCGGCAGACCGAGGCGCCGCAAGGCTTCGGCAGACTCCTGCGGACGCACCACACTCAAACGCTCGACTGTCCAGCGCTGCGAGCCGGGGTGACTGGCGCTGCCATCGGTGACCGAGATCAACTGCAACGGACGTCCGGCTGCCGCCAGCAACTGCATGATGCCGCCGCAACCGAGCACTTCGTCATCCGGGTGCGGCGCGATGATCACCGCTCGCGAGCCCAGCGGTACCAAGTCAAGAATATCGATGGCAGGCAGCTCGGCCAGACGTCGCGAAGCCTGCCATTGCTGCAGCGAAGTGCCCTGGCCAACGATCGGGTTGTCCTTCATAACGCCCAGACCTCGCAGGACTGACCAGCAATCTGCTGGCCCAGCGCAGCAAGGTCGCGTTCGGCGTGACTCTGGCGCAGAAACACCGGCAGGTCGGCACTCAACCGGGCGAAATGCCGATCCTGACAAAACGGCCCGGCACCCAGCGCGCGACCCACTTCACGCATCACCTGTTCAGCAGACTGTTCAACCACGGCGCGGGCGCGACGGGCGAGCAATTCAGCGTCGGCCTCGGGCTGCGCATCGATTTGCAGCGCGCTGAAGCGCAACACATCGGCTGCCGCTTGCAGCGCTGTGTCGGCGGCGCCCAGATGGGCGAGGGCGTGCGGTTCATCGCGTTGCGCGCAATGCTGACGCAGCCCTTCGGCAATCCGTCGTGAAGCGCCATACCAGCAAGCCGCGATACCGATTCCGCCCTGCCAAAAACCCGGCCGTTGCAGGTAATCACCGGGGTTGCCAATGGCCTGCGCTTCGGCGTTGTCGAACAGCACCTCGACGCTGCCGGTCGCCGCCATGCCCACCGCTTGCCAGCCTTGATCGGTGATGGTCACGCCAGGTTGATCGAGTGCGACTGCAACCAATTGCTGCTGACCGTCCACGTCCCATGCGGTGAGCAAGGCGTGGCTGAGCACCGCAGCGCCAGAGCACCAGGCCTTGCGCCCGTTCAGCGCCACCATATGCCCGGCCGGCGTGACTTTCACCCGTGCCTGCGGCGGTTCGGCGGCCCACATTCCCCACGTGCTGCCGGGCGTTGGCGTACCGCCCAATTGCTCGATGATCGCCAGCGCATCCGTGTGGCCTTCATAGAGTTTGCACAGGCCTAAATCGTGTCCACCGACTTCCGATAGACGCTGAAAGCGCTCCAGCGTGTGACCGCTGCCGGGCAACGGCAAGCGGTCGAGGCCGGCCTCGACCATTGCCCGCAGGCAACGGCCGAGGGCGTTGGTGTCGGCGTAATCTGGCGGACGGCGGGCCAGATAATGTTGAAAGTCCATATCAATCTTCTTCGTCACGTTGCAGTTCGAACAACAGCAACGAACGCCCGGTCACCGAATATTCATGGCCGAAGTCAAAGCGCTCCTGGCCGCGAATCGACGGCTGATTGGTGTCGATCATGCAGGTCCAGAAGCCACCGTCCGGCACTTCCGGCAGGGTGAAGTTGACGATGTCGTGGTGCGCGTTGACCACCAGCAACAGGGTCGCGTCGGCACCTTTGCGGCGGATGCCGGTTTCCTGCGCGCGGCCATCGAGGAGCATGCCGAGGCAGCGGTTGTGCGCGTCATGCCAGTGCTCGGTGGTCATCTCGGTAGCGTCCGGTGCCAGCCAGGTCACGTCCTTGACGCCGATGTCTTCGTTGTATTCGCCGACCAGGAAGCGTCCGCGACGCAGGATCGGATAAGTCAGGCGCAGCTTGATCAGGCGTTTGACGAACTTGAGCAGGGCCTTGCCGTCCTCGCTCAGGTCCCAGTTGACCCAACCAATCTCGCTGTCCTGGCAATAGGCGTTGTTGTTGCCGTCCTGGGTGCGGGCGAACTCGTCACCGGCAACGATCATCGGTGTGCCTTGGGCCAGCAGCAGCGTGGCGAAGAAATTGCGCATCTGCCGATGGCGCAAAGCGTTGATTTCCGGATCATCGGTCGGACCTTCGACGCCGTGGTTCCACGACAGGTTGTTGTTACTGCCGTCCTGGTTGTTCTCGTCGTTGGCTTCGTTGTGCTTGTCGTTGTACGAGACCAGATCGTTGAGAGTGAAACCGTCGTGGGCGGTGATGAAATTCACCGACGAATACGGCCGGCGCCCACGCTGGTTGAACATCTCACCAGAGGCAGTCATGCGGCTGGCGAAATCGGCAAGCTGAGCGTCGTCGCCTTTCCAGAAGGCGCGCACGGTGTCGCGGAACTTGTCGTTCCACTCCACCCAGCCCGGCGGAAAGTTGCCGACCTGATAACCGCCGGGGCCGCAGTCCCACGGTTCGGCGATCATTTTCACCTGACGCAGCACCGGGTCCTGACGGCAGGCGACGAGGAAGCTGTGGCGCTCGTCGAAACCATCGTGGTAGCGGCCAAGAATGGTTGCCAGGTCGAAGCGGAAACCGTCAACGTGCATCTCACTGGCCCAGTAGCGCAGGGAGTCGGTGACCATTTGCAGCACGCATGGGTGACTCAGGTCCAGGGTGTTACCGGTGCCGGAGTCGTTGATGTAGTAGCGCTTGTCGTCGGGCATCAAGCGGTAGTAGGAGGCGTTGTCGATACCGCGCATCGACAGGGTCGGGCCTTGCTCGTTGCCTTCGGCAGTGTGGTTGTAGACCACGTCGAGAATGACTTCGAGGTTGGCATCGTGCAGGTGCGCGACCATTTCCTTGAATTCGGCAATCTTGCCACTGGCCAGATAACGCGGGTCCGGGGCGAAGAACGCGATGCTGTTGTAGCCCCAGTAGTTGGTCATGCCCTTTTGCAGCAGATGCTGATCGTTGACGAAAGCATGGATCGGCAGCAGTTCGACAGACGAAACACCGAGCTTGCGAATGTGCTCGAGCACGTCGTCAACCATCAGACCGCCGAAAGTGCCACGCAGGTTTTCCGGCACCGACGGGTGACGCATGCTGATGCCGCGCACGTGGGTTTCATAGATGATGGTCTTGTCCCACGGCACGCTGACGCGATGGTCGTTGCCCCAAGTGTGCGCTGGGTCAATAACCTTGCACTTGGGCACGAACGGCGCGCTGTCGCGCTCGTCGAAACTGAGGTCGGCGTCGGGGTGGCCGATGGTGTAGCCGAACAGCGCCTCCGACCATTTCAGCTCACCGACCAATTGTTTGGCATACGGGTCGATCAGCAGTTTGTTGTGGTTGAAGCGGTGACCATTGGCCGGGTCATAAGGACCATAAACGCGGTAGCCGTAGATCAAGCCAGGATGCGCATCCGGCAGGTAGCCGTGGTAGATCTCATCGGTGTATTCCGGCAGCTCGATGCGTTCGAGTTCGACCTCGCCGGCATCGTCGAAAATGCACAGCTCGACCTTGGTGGCGTTGGCGGAAAACAGAGCAAAGTTCACCCCCAGACCATCCCAGGTCGCACCGAGCGGGAAGGGCAGGCCTTCACGGATTCTCGACGGCTCGGCGTGCGCAGCGGGTTCGGCTTTCTTTGGACGGGTCATGATTGCTCCTGCAAAAAAACGGGACAGTTCAGGCAATGAGATTTCCTGTGGGAGCGAGCTTGCTCGCGAAAGCGTCGGCATATCCGACATCTTCGGGAACGGACCTAGCGCTTTCGCGAGCAGGCTCGCTCCCACAGGGTTGTGTGTTTTTCCCAATTAGGGACTTTCTTCGGGGCGCAAGAACCCCTTGTGGCGAGCACGCTCGCCACACAGTCATTCAGTTCAAAAATGGATCGGGTCAGTTCGCCGGAGGCTTCTTCGCGGCTCGCGGCTTTTTCTCGGCAGCCTTTTCGCCCGGCGGGACTACTTTGGGCGTGGCCGCCGGCTTGGCTTTTGCTGCTGGTTTGGCTTTGGCGGCTGCCGGAGTCTTGCCGTCGGTGCTTTTCGCTGCTGCGCCTGAAGTCTTGCCAGCCACTTTGCTGCCCGCCGCTTTCGGTGGCTTCTTGGGTGCCAGCGCTTCGGCCTCGGCCAGCTTGCGCGCCATTTCCCAATGACGTTCTTCGTGGCCTTCAGGTTTCCCTTCCGACTCCCAGATCTGATAGGCGAATTCGCGAATGCGTTTATCGTCGGTGCTCATCGCAATGCTCCTGAACTGAACTCATGCTTGTGTTAAGTGTTGGATAAAGAGATTGACCGGGACATCCCCCAGCGCTTCGCTGACATTCAGCTCCCTGTTTTGTGTGACTACGCTGCTGGCAAAAAGTCCCTTCAGGTTTGCATCCGAAGCGGCAGACGGTAAAACCACCCGCGTATCGCCCCAGCGCAGCGCATCGACCTGCGGTATGGCACTGTTTTCCAGCAACGTTGCGCAGCGCACCGGCACCACCACAATGGCCCGCACGCCCTCGTGTTCACGCGCGAACGCCAGCACGTTGTGCGCCTGGCTGCCCAGCACTTCCAGTGGCTGGTAATCGCCTCGACGGAACAGCTCGCTGTGTTCCTTGCGCAGGTTCAACACCTCACTGATCAGCGCCTGTTTGATGCGCCCGTCACGCCAGTCCTTGAGCAGTTCGGTACCCGGCACGGATGCCTGCAACGCTTGCTCGCGGGCGGCGTAATCCACCGGGCGGCGGTTGTCCGGATCGACCAGACTGAAATCCCAGTACTCGTTGCCCTGGTACAGATCCGGCACCCCCGGCACGGTCATGCGCAGCAAGGTTTGCGCCAGCCCGTTGAGCGCGCCGGCAGCGGCGATGCTGTTGACGGTCTTGCTCAGCGCCGCACGCAGCAACTCACCTTCTTCGCCGGTCAGCAGCTTTTCCGTGAAAGCCTGTGCCGCGTTTTCATAGGCTTCATTCGGCGCGCTCCAGCTGCTTTGCAGCTTGGCTTCGCGCAGGGCTTTCTGTTGCCACTGCCAGATGCGCTTGGCGTAATCGGCGAAACCGGCCTTGTCGTCGTCCCGCAGATCCAGCGGCCAACTGCCGAGCAATGCCTGATAGAGGATCAGCTCGTCGCCAGCGGAAGGCGCGTCATCTTCGATGCGCACCGGGCGGGCGAGGGCGCGCCACAGTTCGACCTGATCGGCGTACCAATGGCTGCGCTCGCTGAGTACCGCCAGCCGGGCGCGGGTGTCTTCGCCGCGCTTATGGTCATGGGTAGCAGTCGCGAGCAGGTTGTCAGGAAACTCGGCCATGCGCTGTTGATTGACTTCGTGGAACTCGCTGACCGGCGCGCTGAATTGCTCGGTGTTGTAACCGACATCATTGCGCGACAGCAGCACCGCCGAGCGATACAGCGCGGTGTCTTCCACGGCTTTGGCAGCTGCCGGCGAAGTCAGTTGCTGGAAACGCACGCAGGCATGCTTGAGGATCTTGCGCGAGCGACCCCGTGGCTTGCGGCGCCAAGGCGTGCCGCCGAGCCAGCTGGCGACCGAGTCGAGCACTGGCCAGTCAGCTTCGCTGAGGGTTTGCCGTGCTCCATCCATGGCATGCTGGAAAATCGCTTCGTCCTGCTCGGACCGGCCCATGGCGCTGATGTAAGTGCGATAAACCGGGAAGTGCACGATCAACGCGTGGAGCACGCGGCGAATGGCGCCCAAGGTCAGGTCGCGGGTCATCAGGTCATCCCGCGCGACTTGATGCAGGGCCTGCGCGACACTTTCAAAGTCGCTGGCCAGCGAGCCGTTGAGGATCTGCTGACGGGCCAGTTGCGCTTCTTCCATGAACGCAGCCGGGCGCTCAGTGCGGCGCTGCCAGAGTTCGCCGAGCACGTGTTCGCCGTCCGGGTCGTGTTGCAGCAGCGACAGCTGATTCATGAACTCGTAACCGGTGGTACCATCAACGCTCCAGTCGCGGCGCAGGGTTTCGCCCTCACCAAGGATCTTTTCGACATAGATGGGCAGATGACGTCCCGGTGCCAAGTGATCGAGACGCCGACGCAGTTTGCGGCAGTAACCACGCGGATCGGCGAGGCCGTCGATGTGGTCGATGCGCAGGCCGTCGACCAGACCTTCTTCAACTAACTGGAAGATCTTGCCGTGGGTCGCTTCGAACACCGCAGGACGCTCGACGCGCAGGCCGCCAAGCTCGTTGATGTCGAAGAAGCGCCGCCAGTTGATGTCGTCCGCCGCCGTGCGCCAACTGGCCAGGCGATAGCTTTGCCGCTCGAGCAACTCGTGGAGCTTGTGGAAGCCGTCCTCGGTGGTGGAATCGAACTGTGCGAGGTTGCCTTCGATAGTCGCCAGAATACGCGGATCGCTTGCCAGCTCGCGCAGCTCTTGCTTGAGCGGCATCGCCAGCGAATGTGCGTCGGTCTGGTAGCTGAGTGTGCTGAAGCGATCTGCCAGAGACTTCAGCGTGTCGTCGGACTTGAGCAGTTCGCCATAGTTGTTCGGGCAGATCGGGAAATGGTGGTCGTAGTGCTCGACGTAAAAAGTGCCGGTCTGTGCGTTGAATTTGAGCTTGAGTGTGCCTTCCTGCAACGCCACGCCGTAGTCGCTGCCCAGGAACGGCAGCAACAACTGGCCTTCCATCAACGGATCCGGCGAGTGCCACTGAATGTCGAAGAACTCGCCGTACGGGCTCAGGCGTCCCCATTCCAGCAGGTCGAGCCACCACGGGTTGTCGTTGCCGCCGACGGCCATGTGGTTGGAAACGATGTCGAGGATCAGTCCCATGTTGTGTTCGCGCAGGGTGCTGACCAGTCGGCGCAACGCCGGCTCGCCGCCCAGCTCAGGATTGACCTGGGTCGGGTCGACCACATCGTAGCCATGCATGGAACCGGCGCGGGCTGCCAGCAGGGGCGAGGCATAGATATGGCTGATGCCGAGTCGGGCAAAGTACGGCACCAGTGGCACCGCTTGTTCGAGGGTAAAACCTTTATGAAACTGCAGGCGCAAGGTGGCGCGCAGTGGCTGGATTTGCTGTTGGTTCATTGGTCACGCTCAGAGGCTTGAAGGCGCGCGCAGGCCAGCAGTTCCAGGCGGCGGGCGGCATCGGGGCCGTCCAGCAACGCTTCGCTGGGACCGGGTAAACGTCGCGACCAGTTCGGATGTGAATCGGTGGTGCCAGGCAGATTCGGCTGTTCATCGATACCCAAGGCATCCTCCAGCGGCAGCAGGACCAGCGGCGCGCGGGTATGGCCGAGGAAACGCACACTGGCATCGACCACTTGATCGGCTTCGTGGGACTCTTCGCGGAAGTTCTGCGGATCCTGGCGCAGCGCATCGCGCAGGCCTTCGCGTTCACGCTCACGATGCCGACGCCAGTCGATTTCGCCGTTGGCATCGACCAGACCGAGGCGTGCATTCCAGTCGATGTCACGACCATGCCACCAACCGTTGAGCGTCGGCAGGTCATGGGTGCTGGTGGTGGCCAGCGCATCATCCGGCCAGTCGAGAATCGGTTTGAAGCGGGTGTTGTCCTGTTCGAACAACAGCACGCGCATGCCCAGGATTGACCGCGCGGCAAGTTTTTCCCGCAGGCCTTCCGGCACGGTGCCGAGGTCTTCGCCGAGCACGATGGCCTGATGCCGATGGGATTCCAGGGTCAGCAGGCGCAACATGTCGTCGAACGGGTAATACAGATAGGCGCCATCGGCCGGGGCGGCACCGTTGGGAATCACCCACAGGCGTTGCAGGCCCATGACATGGTCGATACGCAGGCCGCCGGCGTGGGCGAAGTTGGCGCGCAGCATGTCGATGAAGGCACGGAAACCGTTGCGGATCAGCCCTTCCGGCGAGAACGCGGAAATGCCCCAGCCCTGGCCGCTGCGATTGAGGATGTCCGGCGGCGCGCCGACGGTCAGCGAGGCGAGCAATTCATCCTGAAAACTCCAGGCCTGACTGCCTGCACCGTCAGCACCGACGGCGAGGTCGGCGATCAGACCGATGCCCATGCCAGCACTGCGCGCAGCAGTTTGGGCGCGTTCGAGGCAGCGATGGATCAGCCATTGGCAGAAGGCGAAATAACCGATGCGCTCGGCGTATTCCTCGGCAAACGCGCCGAGCGCCGCGCCGCGCGGGTCCTGCCAGTGCTCCGGCCATTCGCGCCAGTCGAGGCTTTCGCCACGGGCGGCGCGCATTTCCTGAATCGCTTCGAAGCGGCAATGGTTTTCCAGCGCTTCGCCACCGGCATGGCGGAAACTGGCGAAGTCGGCGTGCAGCGGATGCTCACCAGCGACGAAACCGTCATACAAGGCTTGCAGCAGTTTCTGCTTGGCTTCGGCAGCGGTCGGCCAGTCGATCAGCTTGAGATTTTCCAGCTGCTCGAACTGCGCGGCCAGACCACTGGCATCAATTGCATCACGCAACGCGCGTTCGCCGAGAATGCTCCCCGGCGCGGCATACAGTGAATTGAGAAACAAACGGCTGGACGGCGAATAAGGGCTGTAGCGGCCATTGTCTGCGCTGAACATCGCGTGCATCGGGCTGATCGCCAGCGCATCGGCGCCACGTTCACCCGCGACACGAACCAGTTCCTCCAGCGCCTGGGTGTCGCCAAAACCACCGTCACCCGGACGGCGCAGCGAATACAACTGGGCGCTCAGACCCCAGGCGCGCGGGATCGGGCTATCGACCGCATCGGCGACGCTGAAGCAGCGTTCAGGCGCCACGGCGAGCGTGAAATACTGATCGGCGATATGCACTTGCTGGTAACCGACCGGAATCAAGCCGGGCAACATGGCTTCGTTGTCCAGCTTCAGGTTCATCTGCGAGCCGTCTTCAAGATGGATTTCGCAGGGGGTTTCCGGTGAGAAATAGCGACTAAGGTCGAGGGCGACGCCCACGTCGCAGGTCAGCAGGGGCGGCAAATGGCGGTCTTGCTGGACTTCTTGCAATTCCAGCAGGCTGGCATCGATTTCTTGCGCGGTGCTGGCGGGGTGGCCGAGTCCGATCAGGACATTGCGCAACACAGCAGGAGCGACTTTTTGCTGACGCCCGTTGGCGTCGATCCAGTCGACGGCAAGGCCGGCTCGACTGGCGAGTATTTCCAGTTGCGCATCGCTCATAGGCGCTCTCCATCCAGGGGGTGCAAAAGGGGTGCGGCCGTGAGGCTGACGAGCGCGGTGTACGCCGGCAGTTGGTTCGGGTCCGACAGTTCGACTGCGGCTGGCTGTTGAAACAACCACTCGGTATCAGTCTGTGCAGGGTTGACCACTGGCGTGTCACTGAGGTTCAGGTCAATTCGCAGCTCACTGCCGTTGCCCAGCCGCCAGCGTGCGCTGACCGCGCCATGGCCGAGCATTTGCGCGCCCAACGCTTGAGTTCCGGAGAGGTGGGGAATGATGTACTGGTGACGCAACTTCAACAGCTGCCGGTAGAGCTCTTGCGTCTCCTGTTGTAACGGCGTGCCACTGCCAACCAGTCGTGGCTGCGAGGCGCGGAAGGTTTCTTCGGCATTCGGATCGGGGATCTGCTCGCGCTTGTGCGGATCGGTAAAGGCACTGAACGCGGCGAACTCATTGCGCCGGCCTTCTCGCACCAGCTCTGCCAGTTCACCGTGGTGGCTGGTAAAAAACAGGAACGGTTGCTCGGCGGCAAACTCGTCGCCCATGAACATCAACGGAATCATCGGCGACAGCAGCAACAACACCGTCGCCGCTTGTACCGCACGCGGGTCGGCGAGCTGATGCAGGCGTTCGCCAAAGGCACGGTTGCCGATCTGGTCATGGTTCTGCAGGAACAGCACGAAAGCAGTGGAGGGCAGATGTTCGCTCGGCTCGCCGCGAGGTTCGCCATGGCGAGTGATGTGGCCCTGGAACACGAAGCCCTGACTCAGGCAGCGCACCAGTTGCTCGGTGGGCTGCGCAGCATAGTCAGCGTAATAGGCGTCGGTTTCGCCGGTCAGCAGCACGTGCAAGGCGTTATGACCGTCGTCGTTCCACTGCGCGTCGTAGTCGTTTTCCAGCAGGCTCGACTGGTTCAGCTCGTTCTCGACGGTCAGCCAGACGTGCCGGGTCGGGTCTATCTGCTGGCGAATGCGTCGGGCCAGATCGCTGAGAAAGTCGGGATCTTCAATCGCGTGCACCGCATCCAGACGCAGGCCGTCGAAACGGTATTCAAGCAGCCACATCAGCGCGTTTTCAATGAAGAACTCGCGCACTTCCGGACGACGGAAGTCGATCGCCGCGCCCCAGGGCGTGTGCTTGTCCTCGCGGAAAAAGCCTTTGGCGTAACGATGCAGATAGTTGCCGTCGGGACCGAAGTGGTTGTAAACGACGTCGAGAATCACCGCCAGGCCATGGCCGTGGGCGGTGTCGATCAGGTGTTTGAGTTGTTCCGGTGTGCCGTAGGAGGCTTGCGGGGCATAGGGCAGCACTCCGTCGTAGCCCCAGTTGCGATCACCGGGGAATTGCGCCAGCGGCATCAGTTCGATGGCGGTAATGCCCAGCGCCACCAAGCGCGCCAGATGCTGTTCAACTTCGGCAAATCCACCGAGCGCACCGACGTGCAGCTCGTAAATCACCGCTTCGCTCCACGGCCGACCATTCCAGGTCGTGTGCCGCCATTGATAGGCATGGGGGTCGACCACCACGCTGTGGCGGTCGAGGTCACCATCCTGCGCTCTGGAGGCCGGGTCCGGCACCTCCAGTTCGCCATCGATGCAGTAACGGTAGCGACTGCCCGCCGGGCAATTGGCCTTGATTACAAACCAACCGTCGCCCTGAGGCAGCATGGGCAACGATTTTCCATCTTCCAGTTCCACACTGACGTAGAACGCGTCAGGCGCCCACAACGCAAATTGCGTGTGCTCGGCATCCAGCATGATCGCGCCGTGGGGCCAGGTTTCTTGGGTCCTTGACGGCATTTTCTGCAACTCCCTGGTTATTTGTGGCTGGCTTTACCCAACGCCTTGGCGACCAGTTGTTCGTAAAGTTCGGCGTACGGTTCAACCGCTTTGCTCCAGTTGAACGGTGCAGCCATGGCGCGGCAACGCATGGCATTGAGCAATTCCGGGAAGGCGAAGACCTTGAACGCGCGGCTCAGGGCTTCTTTATAGCTATCAACGGTGGACTCATCGAAGAGGAAACCGGTGACGCCGTTTTCAATGGTGTCGGCCAGACCGCCGGTGTTGCGCGCGACCGGCAACGAGCCGAAACGCTGGGCGTACATCTGGCTCAGGCCGCAAGGCTCGTAACGCGAAGGCATCAGGAGGAAATCGCTGCCGGCGAACATGCGTCGGGCATCGGTTTCGTTGAAGCCAATGCGTACGCCGATCTGGCCTGGGAAGCGCAGAGCCAATTCGCGCATGGCTTGCTCTTCTTCCGGCTCGCCGCGACCAATGATTGCGATCTGACCACCGTTCTGCACGATGAACTCGGACACCGCTTCGGTGAGGTCGAGACCTTTCTGATAGACCAGGCGCGAAACCACGGCGAACAGTGGGCCGGTAGAGTCATTCAGGCCGAACAGCTCACGGACGTGGGCGGCGTTGACCGCTTTGCCTTCCCAGTCGCCGATGGCGAACGGGGCGAACAGGTGCGGGTCGGTCGCCGAATCCCAGCTCTCGTCGATGCCGTTCGGGATGCCGCTGAGCAGGCCTTGCTGGGTCTTGGCGGCAAGGAATCCGTCGAGGCCACAGCCGAAGTCCGGGGTGGTGATTTCCTGAGCATACGTCGCGCTGACGGTGGTGATGTGGCTCGAATAGGCCATGCCGGCCTTGAGGAACGACATCTTGCCGTAGAACTCCATGCCTTCCTGTTGCAGGGCATGGGTGGGAATCCCCAGCTCCGGGCAGGAACCAAGGCTGGTCACGCCTTGATAGGCAAGGTTGTGAATGGTGAACAGCGTTGGCGTGCGCTGCCCGCGCCAGTGCATGTAAGCGGGCGCGAGGCCAGCCGGCCAGTCATGGGCGTGCACCAGATCCGGGCGCCAATGGATTTGCGCAAGATTGGCGGCGATGTCGGCAGCGGCCAGGCCGAGACGGGCGAAGCGGATATGGTTGTCCGGCCAGTCGCGACCGTTGTTGGCGCCGTAAGGGCCACCCTCACGCTCGTAGAGTTCAGGGCAGATCAGCACGTAGATCACCAGGCCATCGGGCATGTCCATGCGCCCGATCTTGCAAGGTGGCAGCGCGGCATGGCCACCCAGCTCGCCGATGATGTGAATCGGGTTTTCGCTGTGCACCACTTGCGGATAACCGGGGATCAGCACCCGCACATCATGCAGATGGGCCATGGCCCGGGGCAGGGCGGCGGAGACGTCACCGAGGCCGCCGGTCTTGACCAGATCGGCGATTTCCGAAGTCACGAACAACACTTTTTTCTTGTTGGGATTCTGGCTTGCTACCGGAGCAAGCGTCTTGGTGCCGGGTACGTTGATCTGTCGGCTGCCGGGAACACTGATGGTGCTCGATTCTCCAAGCGACTGGTGAGCACGCTCTCCCTGAATATCCAATGCCGCACTGATCATATGTATCTCCCGTGTGTGATCTGATTCTTGTCTCGAACAAGCTGTTTCGTGGCCAAGTCCTGTGGCCGGGCGCAAAGGCGCCACGCATCGGTGAGCAAATGCTGACCCAACACGCGCAAGCAGAATGGGTGGTGAGGCCGTTGCAAGGATTACACCAGTCGCTTTCGCCCAGTTGTTCTGATGACCTGTGGCGTGAAGCAAAAGTTTCGACTTTTTTTCGTCGGTATGACCGAGTGGTTTGGCCACTGAAAAATCAGTCTAGGCCAGATCCTAGAGCGGGTAAGGGCAAATGGGTAAATTGTTCGACAATCGGTTGTGTCGGGATGTTAGCGAGGGTTGAGGAGGGGAAACGCTCCGACGAAGGGCATGTTTTTCGGTCGGAGTGGGCCAAAACGGTGACTGAGCGGTCACGATTTTTGTGCTAAGGGATGGGCGGGTTGCACCGTTGTGGTGCGAGGGTATTTCAGCGTGGTATCTGAGATGACCCTTCGCGAGCTGGCTCGCTCCCACATTGGGACGCGTACAACCTGTGGGAGCGAGCCTGCTCGCGAAGAGGCCTGTTGCAGCAACTGAACTTTAAAGCGATGGAATCAATTCAACAGACGCACCGGCTCCCCAGCTGCCCAACTCTGAATATCCTCGATCATCTGCCGGAAGAACTGCTCGTAATTCTGCCGACTGACATAGCCCACATGGGGGGTAGCGAGGACATTGTCCAGCGTGCGAAACGGGTGCAGGGCCGGCAAAGGCTCTTGCTCGAACACGTCCAGCGCCGCCCCGGCAATTCGCCGTTTCTGTAGCACCTTGATCAACGCCGCTTCATCGACGATCGGCCCGCGAGCAGTGTTGACCAGCAGCGCGCTCGGTTTCATCCACTCCAGCGCCTGGGCATCGACCAGACCGCGACTGCGCTCGCTGAGCACCAGATGCACCGACAGCACGTCGGCCTGCTCGAACAGTTGCTGCTTGCTGACGTACGTCACACCGGCCTGTCCAGCGCGTTCGGCCGTGAGGTTTTCGCTCCAGGCAATCACCCGCATGCCGAATACCTGGCCGAACTGCGCGACCCGCTGGCCGATGCTGCCAAGGCCGAGGATGCCCAGGGTCTTGCCGTGCAGGTCGCCGCCGAGTCCTTGTTGCCACAGGCCGGCGCGCAGGGCATTGGCTTCCTTCACCAGATCACGGGTTGCCGCCATGATCAGCGCCCAGGTCAGTTCCGGCGCGGCGTGTTTATAGCTGTCGGTGCCGCAGACCTTGATGCCCAGCGCTGCTGCAGCCGGCATGTCCAGCGCCGCATTGCGCATGCCGCCGGTGACCAGCAACTTCAGATTGGGCAGGCGCCCGAGCAGGTCGGCATCAAAACGCGTGCGTTCGCGCATCACGCAGATCACTTGGTACTTGCCCAAGCGCTCGGCCAGCGTGGCGTTGTCGGCCGGGTAATCGTGCACAAAGGTTACTTCACCGATGCCCTCGAGCACGGACCAGTCGACCACGTCACGTGCCACGTCCTGCCAGTCATCGATCACTGCAATCTGCACCGTCATCGCCTTACCTCATCAAGGAGCGGAAGGAGTCTTGCCCAGCCAGCCGAGCAACGCCTGATGGAATTTCTCCGGTTCTTCCATCTGTGGCGCGTGGCCCATGCCCGGGAATTCGATCAGCGTCGACTGCGGAATCAGCTTGGCGACCTGTTTACCGAGCACGTCGTAATGACCGATTTTCGCTTTCACTTCCGGCGGTGCGAGGTCCTTGCCGATGGCAGTGGTGTCGGAGGTGCCGATCAGCAACAGGGTCGGCATCTTCAGGTCCTTGAACTCGTAGTACACCGGCTGGGTGAAGATCATGTCGTAGATCAGCGCCGAGTTCCACGCGACCTGGGTCTTGCCCGGACCTTTGCTCAGACCGGCGAGCATGTCGACCCAACGATCGAATTCCGGCTTCCAGCGGCCATCGTAATAGGTGGTGCGCTCATAGTCGCGAATGCCCTTGGCCGTGACCTTCAACTCACGCTGATACCACTGATCGACGGTGCGATACGGAACGCCGAGGGCTTTCCAGTCTTCCAGACCGATCGGGTTGACCATCGCCAATTGATCGACCTGCTCCGGGAACAGCAGCGCATAACGGGTGGCGAGCATGCCGCCGGTGGAGTGGCCGAGCAGGGTGGCTTTCTGGATACCCAGGGCTTTGAGCAGTTGCTGAGTGTTAGTGGCCAGTTGCTGGAAGCTGTACTGATAGTGCTCAGGTTTGCTGGAGGTGCAGAAACCGATCTGGTCCGGCGCAATAACGCGGTAGCCGGCATCGCTCAAGGCCTTGATCGAGCTGTCCCAGGTCGCCGCGCAAAAATTCTTGCCGTGCATCAGCACCACGGTGCGGCCGTTGGCCTTGCCGTTGGCGGCGACGTCCATGTAACCCATTTGCAGCTTCTGGCCTTGGGATTCAAAGGCGAAGTGTTTAAGCGTGTAGGGGTACTGGAAGCCTTGCAGCTCCGGGCCGTAGGCAGGCCCTTCGGCGGGGGCGGTTTCAGTGGCTGCGTGCGCCATTAATGGCAGGGCAGCGCTGAGGACGAGGCCGGGCAGCCAGCGGGAAAGCGTGACGGACATAAGCACAAACTCCTTGAAAATTGGCCGACTCTGGAAGGCGGGGATTACGCCGACGTTAAACAAAGGCAATCACACTGAGGGTTGGTTCAACCGAGCCAGCCCAGTGTCAGCAAGGCCAGCACGCCATAGCGCGCGCCTTTGGCCAGGGTGACGATCAACAGAAAGCGCCCGAGCGGTTCGCGCATGACGCCGGCTATCAAGGTCAGCGGATCGCCGATCACCGGCAGCCAACTGAGCAGCAGCGACCAATGCCCATAGCGCTCGTAGTGCTTGCGCGCCTTGGCCATGTGCTTGGGACTGACCGGGAACCAGCGTCGATCCTGAAAGCGCTCGATGCCCCGGCCCAGCCACCAGTTGACCAGTGAACCGAGCACGTTGCCCAGCGTCGCCACCGCGAGCAAACCCCACAGCCAGTAACGCTCGCTGACGATCAGGCCGACCAGCAGCGCCTCGGATTGCAATGGCAACAATGTTGCCGCACCAAACGCAGCAAAGAACAGGCCGAAGTAGGCTGCCCCCATCAACGGGCCGGGTAGTCCGCCACTACCACGTCAGCGCCGTCCTTCTTCAGGCCGATCACTTGGTACGCATCGCTCATGCCGTCCATTTCCATGCCCGGCGAGCCCATTGGCATGCCCGGCGCAGCCACACCCAGCAGATCGTCGCGCTTGCTCAACGCAAGCACCTGATCGGCCGGCACATGGCCTTCGACGAATTTGCCATTGATGATCGCCGTGTGGCAGGACGCCAGACGCGGTGGTACGCCGTGCTGCTGTTTAAAGCTGCTCATGTCGCTTTCGACGTGGTCTTCGACTTTGAAGCCATTGGCTTCGAGATGGCTGATCCATTTTTTGCAGCAGCCGCAATTGGCATCGCGGTGCACTTCGATCGGGATCAGTTCGGCGGCTTGCGCCAGGGAGGAGATGAACAGGGCGCTCAGGGCGAGCAGACGCAGTTGGCTTCGCATGGGAATGGGCTCTCGACTCGGTGAAGGTCAGCAAGAACGCATTTTGACCTGTTTTCCCGCTCCTATATCAACTGAGTGTTTCCAGTTGCTACAAAACACCCGAACCAATGTGGGAGCGAGCCTGCTCGCGAATGCGGTCGGCCAGCCGCAGCTACAGTGACTGAAAAATCGCTTTCGCGAGCAGGCTCGCTCCCACAGGGGATTGGCGTAAAGGCCAAAATCCCCGTGGTCGCGGTTGGCTTAACTGACCTTGAACCGCCCCATGATCGCGCTCACGCGGCTATTGGCTTCGAGCAATTGGCGGGTATTCAGCTCGCTGGCCTGGCCGCTCTGCACCAGTTCATCGACCATGTGGCGGATCTGCACCATGCTGCGGTTGATTTCTTCGGTCACTGCGCTTTGTTGTTCAGCGGCGGTGGCGATCTGCGTGCTGAGGCTGTTGATATGGCTCACCGAACCGGCCATTTCGTCCAGCCCCGAGTTGACTCGGGCGGTGGCGTCAGCGGCGGACTGGCAACTGGCCTGGGTGTTTTCCATGGCGCTGACCGACGAACTCACGCCTTGGGTCAGACGGGTCAACATTTCGTTGATTTCCGAAGTGCTGGCCTGAGTGCGGGCGGCGAGGGCGCGGACTTCATCCGCCACTACTGCAAAGCCGCGACCCTGTTCACCGGCCCGGGCCGCTTCAATCGCCGCGTTGAGGGCGAGCAGGTTGGTCTGCCCGGCAATCGCACCGATCACGCCGAGGATTTCGGTGATGCGCTGGGCGTCCTGCTGCATGTTTTCAACTTTATGTGTAGCGCTGGCCACTTCGTCGATCAGCGCGACCACGCTGTTGGTCGCTTCACCCACCACGACGCGCGAGCGATCGGCGTTTTCATTGGCGCGCTGGGTGAACGCAGCGGTTTCAGCGGCATTCTGCGCCACGCTTTCAGCGGTGGAACTCATTTCGGTAATGGCGGTGACGGTCTGGTCGGTTTCCGAGGCGTGACGCAGCAGAATCTGGCTGGTGTGCGCCGAGGTGCGTTGCAGATTGTCGAGGCTGGAAGCCATGGCGCCGGTGGCCTGGGTGACTTCGCCGATCATGTTCTGCAGGTAGACGATGAAGGTGTTGACCGAATGGCCGATGGCACCTAGTTCGTCTTCGGCGCGAATGGTGATGCGGCGAGTCAGGTCGGCGTCGCCGCTGGACAGCGAATCGATGTTGGCTTTTAGAGCCTTCATGCGCTGTACCAGTTTGCGAATCGCGTAAACCTGCAACAGCACCAGCAGGATCACCAGTGGAATCTGGATCAGGCTGAGACTGTTGAGCACATCGTCACGCTGGGCGGTGAGCATCTTGGTCGGCAGGGCAGTGGCGAGGAACCACGGTGTGCCCTCGATAGGGCGCATGAAGAATGTGGCGTCTTCACCGTTGTTGTCGAACTCGACGCGCTGCGCTTTATCGCGGTTCTGCAGGCCGGTCTTGATCTGATTGATGAAGGTTGAGCTGGCCGCCAGTTCGCTGATGTTCTTCAACACGATCGGGCCGCTGATGCGCGAACTGTTGCTGATGATCTTGCCGTCAGCCTCGACGATAAGCATCTCGGCGTTGAGGTCTTTTTCCTTGCGCGCTACCAGATCGTTGAAAAAGCCCAGGGTCACGTCGATGGTCGAGACGCCCCAGGCGCTACCGTTCTTGTAGATCGCCATGGCGCAGTTGGTGCGCGGCTCGGCACTGGCGTCGTCCTTATAGGCAGCGGCCCACGCGCATTGGCCGCGCGGGGTGGCCATGCCGCCCTTGTGCCAGCTCTGGTCGTAGTAGTTGGGTGCGGCGTCGCTGTTCCAGAACGTATTGACCTTGAGCTGACCCGAGGCATCCCGGTGCCAGAAGGTGCTGAACTTGTTGCGCCCGGCTTCACGCTGGCCCGGCAACGGCCAGATGCCGCCGCCGAAGACTTTCAGTTCGCCGTACTGATCCACCAGCCCTGGCAGCACCACGTCGATCGCGGCGCTGTCGAGCAGGGGGATGGTCTGGGTAATGCTGCGTTGCTGCGCCTGCACCTTGTTCAACTCGCCTTGAATCTGCACGGCGACTTCGGCGATCCGGTTGAGCACCACCTTCTCTTCGGTATCGCGCAGGGTCGGAGCGACCAACTGGCTGATGCCGACCACGGTCAGCACGGACAACAGCAGAATGAACAGAACCAGAAACAGCGTGTAGCGAGCCTGAATAGTGCGCAGTGCGGGCATGGAACTGATCCTTGAGCGGCGTTTTTTATTGGAAGGCAGGGTCAAAACAGGACGGGTATCACAGCGTATCGACTTAGCGCGCGGAAGCTTTAGGTACTTGCGTGCCTAAAGAACACAGGGCGATGACCGGTTGGTATCGGGATTGGTACATCCCTGGAAATCGACACGTTTGTTACATCCTGATGAACACTTTGAAGCAACGTTTGTGGGCTTTCGGCCCTGTCTCAGAATGTACGAGATTTGTAAAAAAGCGCACAAAAGGGTTGGTTGGATCAGGCGAAGCGGCCGATACTCGCGCCCATTCAAATCGTTGGACAAGGACATTTCATGCTCACTGCACAAGGAGTACTCGCATGACGATCGGCTATACCGGCGCCTGGGAAAGCAAGGCGGGCGTTCTGGTCCGTGATACCGGCGCGAAGAAGCAGGTTTCGCAGAGCGTCAAAGTGCAGCAGATGTTGACCCTGGTCGGTAACGATCCGAATGCACTGAATGTCGCGGAGATGGACAAACAGGGCTTGCGCAAGCAGATCAAGGGTTTCGACCCCGCCAACGTCTCCGTCAAGCAACTGGGCAACCTGAGCGAGTTTCTGCGCGGGCGCGGCCTGATTTCCGAGATCACCTCGATTACCTTGCTCAATGCCGGCGACAAGTTCGACCGGTTCGGCGTGCAGAAGGACCCGGAGGCTAAGTTCAACGCGCTGGAATATTTCGCCACGCAGCTCGATGCTATCCAGACCAACAGTCTCAATGGCAATTACTACGGCAAGAGCCTGATTCCCGAATTCAAGAAAGCCATTTACGTCCTGCAGAATCTCAAGACCTATGGTGAAGGCAACGCTGCCGTGCCATCCGACAAGGGCCTGACGGCCAAGGCATAAGCCCGCGCGCAGTTGAGCGGGCTCATGTCGTTTACTGGCGCTCGTTCAAACCGGCGGCAAATCACCACTGCCGATTTGCCGTCGTATCTGATCATGCAGCGTCTGCATGTGCGGGCAATGCAATGCCAGTTTGCGCGGACGGTAACCGCGATGGAACAACGCCAGCCATCCCCCGCAATTGTCATGCGCCGGCGCCAGGCCGGTGAAAGCGAAACCGATGGCGTTCAGGCTGTGCAGGTCCCCGGCAAAGTGTCGCGACAGCTGCAGATGAATCGAAATCAGCCAATGCCTGGGTAATGCTCTGAGCTGGCTGAGCAGTTCCGGGTCGAGTTTCTCCAGCAGCATTTCATGGCGATTGCCATGTTGTTCGACCTGGACCGAGGCCCCGCGCCAGCGTGTAGCGCCGGCCCCGACACCGAATACGTCCGCCAGTCTGTGCATGAACGTACGGCAGCTGGGGGGCCACACCTGCGCTGGCAGTGGTCGCTGATAACCATCGATGGCGCGAACGCCCACCACGATCGACTCCGGCATCTTGCAGCCGAAAGGTGAGCGGACGTAATCCGGGAGCAGTCCGGTGTTATGGAAACCGAGGTTGAGGGCCATGCGTTGGGTGTAAGGGTGATGGGTCACCTGTTTGATCGAAACGCTGCGACAGCCCAACGCCTGCGCGTGAGTGAGCAGTTGCTCGCCCAGCCGCGTGGCAATGTTCTGCCCGCGTGTGTCGGGATGTACGGCGCTCAACGCCAACTCGGCGTCGTGCGCTTTTTCGCTCTGCCGATACAAGGTCGCATGACCCCGGATCCGCTCGCCCTCGACTGCCACCAGTGAATGCCAGCGTTTATCCGCATGGTTTTGGTTGATCAGACAGGGCAGATACACGTCGATCTTCAGGTAACGGTCGCCATAAACCTCGCGAAACAGTTCGCTGACAGCAACCGCGTCGCTGTCACGGTAATTGCGCAGGACCAAAGATTCCATCAGACACCTCCCTGTCATTCCGGTCATAGCAGCGCAGATCAATCACCCGCAGTCGTTTGCCTGCGCGAGGATGACGTGCGAGATCCTCGAATTGGCAGCTTTGAATACGCAACTCCAGTAACCCTGCGGCCTGCAGGGGCAATATCCCGGGGTAGAGTTCGATCAGTCGCGCTTCAAGCTGGCCGAGCCTGCAGATCGAGCGTTCGTTGATCACGCATTTGAAGGTCAACACATCGCTGCCGTCGGCCTGCTCGATCAACAACTGCCAGTCGTCGCTGCCCGTGATGCATCGCACGGTTTCGCCGATTTCATCGGTTATCAGCGACAGAATGCCGACCCGAACACGCTGGCTGCTGGCGCTGCGGCCTTTCAAGGCGAATTTGCGTTGCGCGGTTCCAGTCGGTTCGCGCCAGCACGCCAGATCACCCACGGGATAGCGGATCAGCGGCATCAGGCGCCGATGCAGATTGGTCAACACCAGCAGACCTGTTTGCTCGCAGGCCTCGACCGTTGCGCCGCTGTGCTGATCGACAATCTCCAGCAGGACGTGGCCGTCTGGCGTGCGATGTTCGCCTTCCCTGCAGTCACGATGACTGGCACCGATAAATCCTCCGTCGACGCTGGCGTAGCCGATCGAGGCAATGCGCGCGTTGGGCAGCACTTGCTCAAGGAGTTGGCGCTGTGAGGCAAACAGGCTTTCTCCGCCGTAAAGCACGGTATCAACCAACGGTAACGCAAGGTTGCGTTGCTTGAGCCAACTGGCGAAGGTCAATAGTTGCGCTGGCACGCCAGCCAGCACGTTGATCCGGTGCTGGGCGATGGCATCGGCCAACTTCAGCGGATCGACCTCACCGGTAAACGGAAACTCGGTGATCGCTGTTTCAACATGGGCCAGCGAATCATGGATAAACAGAAAACTGGCGTACAGGTCGCCAGCGAAAAACAGATTGGCGACACGGTCGCCAGGGCTGAATTGACCGCTCAGACTGCGGCCGAAATCTTCGACCGTGCGTTGCCATTCAGTGCGGGTATAGACCGAAAGCCTGCCGCCGCCGGTTGAGCCACCGGTCTTGAAGACCAAGGCGTGTTCAATGGGAGCTGTCAGTACCGGCCAGTGCGCCAGATCCGCACTGACTTTCCAGAAATCTGCCGGATCAAGCAACGGTAATTCGCACAGCGAGTTTATTGCCTCGGGAACATCGGCGAGGCTGTTCTTGTAGTAGGGCGAATGCTCACGGGCATAACCCGTCAATTCGCTAATCGGGTCGGTTGTTTTCACGATGTATTCTTCTTGATTCGAATGAGCAGGCTCACGCTCGAACGTCAGCGGCGTGAGTCGATGACCAGCGGCGTTTTGCCGCTGTGTCTGTTTTGAATGAAATTCGCGGGCGAGCACTGCTCGATGTGCAGGACCAGCAGTCCGCTGTCGATGACGGTCATCAATGTCAGGTAATCGGCGAGACGGGTTTCAGCGATGTCGGCTGCGAGTTCGCAGCGCAGTTGCATGCGCTCGACGCCGTCAGCGCTGTGGTCCAGCTGCAACTGAAACGGAACTTGCAGTCGCGACGCCAATTCGCTCAGGGAGATAAAGTCAGTGCCGATACGCAGCAACCTGCCGTGGCGTTGCAACAGTTCGAAGCGAGGGGACTTCAGCCCACAGGCGCAGGCGCCCGGCAGCCAGCGCCCGGTGTCGCCAATCTCATAACGCTGCACGCGTTGACCACCGTCGCGGGCGAGCGAGGTCACCAGCAGCCGCCCCACCTGATCACCAGCAACCGGCACATCTTCTTCGAACGCAACGATTTCCAACTGCTGGATATCGCTCATCAAATGGAAAATCCCATCGGCCGAAGCCTGGCAGGCATGGCCAAGCGGGCCGGCATCGACGCTGCCGTAGATCGCCGAACGAATCGTCGATACGCCGCAGCTGCGCAGCAATGCCCGGTTCTGCTCGCTCAGGTGCTCGCCACCCAAAAAGACTTTTTCGACACCGCCATAAATGCGCAGACATTCCTGCTCGTTGAGAAACAGGCGATGCAGCGTGGCTGGCATACCCACCAGCACGTTGACCCGCTGATCGATGATCAGCTGGGCAATCTCACGATAATCGTCATCTGTAGGAGCGGCCATGGGCAGGTGCGTCACCTCAAGCAGTTCCAGCGCTTTGCTGAAGCTGAGAAAACCGCCATACAGCCCGCCGCAGAAGAACAGGTTCATGACCCGATCCCGCGCCGGATCAAGGCCACCGGCGAACAGACCGTCTGCGGTTGCGCGCATTTGCCGATTGAAGTCGCGATAGCTGTAGCCGGCCAGAGCAGGGGTGCCGCTGCTGCCTCCAGAACGGAAATACAACTGCGCCTGATCGTTGATGGGCTGGGCGACGAAGGCCTGTTTGTCCATGATCGCAGTGCATGGCTTCGCTGGTAACGGCGCTGAATCGAGACTGGCCTGATTCGACAGATGCGTGGCCTCCAGACACACCGATACGCGTCGACTCAGGCGTTGCAGCGCGTAGACGCCGTCATGGGGTTCGCCTGCGTAACCGTCGTGAATGCCGCTGATCGGTGCGATCCGCGTGACCCCGGCAGCGATCAGCGCATGGCAAAGCTCGACAATGCGCGGTTGAGCACACGCCAACGCACAACTTTGCAGCACATTGCGCCACGGCAGCAGGGTGGCGCTCAGCAGCGCCTGCGGCACTGGATGCAGCAGTACGCTGCGAAACAGCGGTGAAGGCGCAAGCTGCCGGTCGTGCGCCCAGATCACCCGCCAGCCCGCGCCGTTCCAGACTTGCCCGGTGTGACCGGCGAAACTCTGGCCGAGGCGGGCCATCTGCGTGTGCGTGGTAATTTGCGAGGCCTCCTGGATTGTCGGTACCAGTGCCGGCCATTGCGCGGCGCGTCGTTGCAGCGCCTGCGCCAGGCGTTCGCCGATATCGCGCAACACCTGCGGATCATCGCTGTCGACCAGCAGCCATTGCGGGCTCGAGCAGGCCTGCTGATCCAGTCGGCAGACTTCGTCGGCGACGGCATCGAGGGTTTGCGGCGTCGCAGTTTCTGCACAGAGATACACAAAGCTGATGCGATGCCCCCAATCGATCCAGCGACAACCCGGCGCCAGCTGTTGCCGAATCGCTTGCAACGCCGC
Organism: Pseudomonas sp. Sample_9; assembly: GCF_004307535.1. Taxonomy (NCBI): domain Bacteria; kingdom Pseudomonadati; phylum Pseudomonadota; class Gammaproteobacteria; order Pseudomonadales; family Pseudomonadaceae; genus Pseudomonas; species Pseudomonas sp. Sample_9. The sequence goes on along the minus strand of NZ_RAZO01000512.1, from coordinate 13,058 downwards.
TTCGCCACCCCATGCCGCAACACCGTTGGCGTGCTTGCACAATTGGCCGATCTGTTCGGTATCAGCCGAGACGACTGCGACGTAACCGGCCAGGTGTCCGCTCGGATCACAGTCCACCAATGCGCTGAGCAGTCGTGCCGTCAGGCCCTGATCGCTGCGGCTGGGGCGCAGCCAGTTGATGTTGCCGGCGAGCAGACTCTCGACCACCGCACAAAAGGCCAGCAACGGCGCGTTGGCGGGAGTGATGTGCACCACCAGCCCGAGTGGGCGCCACGCTTCGAAGCGCGGCTGGCGATAATCGATGCGACGCAGAGAGTCGGGATCGGCGCCAAGTTCGCGCTCGCGTTTAGAGATCAAGGCCTCGGGCCGGCAGAAATCCATCAGGGCCTGACGCTGCTCGTTGTCGAGGGGCAGATTCGTCGGTGCGCTACGCAGTCGGTCGGTAAACCTTGCCACTGCCTTGATGACCTGGCTGCTGTCGATTGCCGTCGCCAAGAGCTGCGGCAACTTTTGTTGCAACTCTTGCAGCGCTTGGTCGAGTTGGTAAACGTCGTGCAGTTGTCCATTGATCAAATACATATCAGTGACTTCCCAATAATTCGGCGGCGGCCATTGCACAGCTCCTGCCCGCCGTGGTGCCGGCGCGGCCGTGCAGTTCGAACCAGTCGCTGGTCAGTCCGCAGCCGCAGCTTGCGCCCGGGTGCAGCGTGGCCAGGTCGCTCATGACCACGGCGTGGGCCGGGCTGGAGGTGATATAGGGCGAGACGAAGCCGAGCAGGCCTGGTTGGCCATGGGGCAGCAGGGAAAAATCTACCGGGTCGCGAATCAGCACCCGCGAATACACCGGCACATGAAAGCGGTGCCGGGCGCATTCGATGTAAGGCACCGCGTGTTCGACAGCGCCATAACCGTCGCGGCAGCGGCCGGGTTCGATGCCCAGTTGCCGATGGATATGCGCGTAGAACTGCTGTTTGGGAATTTCCTGCGTGGCCTGGTTTTTCCAGCCACCGCCAAAAAACGCCAGTGAACCGGCGGGCAGTTGCAGGTCCTGCACAGCGGTAGCCTGCATGCGTTGCAGCGCCTGCCAGAGGAACGCCGGGAAGCCGAAAATCCTTACCGGCAAACCTTCTTCAGCGAATGACTGCAACGCGGCGATGACGCCGAACACGTCGAACTGATGGCCGCTACCGGTGCTGCGCAAGGCATAAACCACGCGATTGGCCGGGGCGAACTGACAGAGAAACTGGTCGGTGAACGACGTTCCCAGGGTAATGCGCCCCTCAGGCTCATAGCTGAGCAACAGGTAATTGCACGGCGTATCGGGAGTGTCCCAGCCGTAGTGGCGAAATATCTGCGCAACCATGAACTGCGCCCGAGCAAGACTGCGTTCGTCGTAACGCATGCGGCTTTTCTGCCCGCTGGTGCCTGATGAAGTCAGTTCGAGGGCGTCCGTCCCCGTGCTGCTCAGCAGCAGGTGTTGCTTGAAGAAACTGGCAAAGATCGGCGGCAGACGCGACCAGTCATCAAGGCTGTCGAGATCCTTCGGCGCCAGTCCATGAACGCTGAGCCAGTGGGCGTAACCCGGGGTGTGATCGCAGTGAAAGCGGCTGATTTCAGCCATCGCCCGATCAAACAGGTCAGCCGGGGCGGAATCAGCGCAATAGGGGGCCGTCAACGCGCAGAGCGCGTCGGCAAAGGGCAAGTCGATCATCAATGTTCCTTATTGAGGCGAGGCGACATCCGGCGTGGTGGTTTGCAGCAGTCGGTACACCATGGGCAGACACATCAACCCGCCGAACGCGGCCCAGAGAGCGAAGTATTCAAGACGGCTGCCGCCACCGATGGCCGCGATCAGCGAACCGCCAAGTCCCATGACGGCGATCGAGATCATGCCTGTCAGCGCCGACACCAGGCCTTTGCTGTCATCGCTGGAAAACAGCGCAATCCGATACACCGCCGCGTTGCTCATGCCCAGCCCGACGGCGTACAGCGCCAGGCTGGCGACCACCGGCCCAATCCCCACGCCGAGCAAGGCGCATGCCGCCAACAGCAGCAGGCCCAGACAGAACGGCCAGAGCGCCAGTTGAATCAATTGCTGCAATGTATGGGTGCGCAGCACGCGGTCGAGAAGCAGGTTGCCGGCAATAACCGCGGCGAACACCGGAATCTGCCACAGGCCATATTCCAGCGGCGTCAGCTCCAGAACCCGTACCAACAGCAACGGTGCCAGGCCAATCCAGGCAATCAGCGGCAGACTCATAAGGCCCAGCGCCAGACTGGCGCAGAGAAAGCGCGGATTGCCCAACAGCGTGCCATAGCGTTGCGCAGTGAGACGCCAGGAGAAAGACACTGTCGGGTTTCGATGCCCGTCGCGGCGCTCGACGCCCACGGTTTCCGGCATCCACAGCAACAGGCCGAGCCAGACCAGCGCCGCTGCGAAACCAAGCAGCAGAAAAATCTCCCGCCAGTTCAGCCATTCCAGCAGCAGGATGCCAAGCAGCGGCCCGAGCAGCGGCGACAACAAGGCGATATTCCCCAGCAGGGCCATGAGCCTGACCGCGTCGGCTTCGCAGAACACTTCCTGAAGCGCCGGATAACTCACCGCGACGACAAACCCCAGGCCCATGCCCTGCAATACACGTAACAGGTTGAAGGCTTCAATGCTGTCGCTGAAAAATGCTGCCACACATGAACTACCGAACAGCGCGCTGCCGCTCAATAACAGTGGCCGGCGCCCGAATTGATCGGACAAAGGCCCGAGTAACCATTGCAGGCAAACACCGCCCAACAGATACAGATTGAACGCATTGGGCACGTGCCGCGCGTGCGCCTCAAGTTCGCTCGTGACATCCAGCATTGCCGGCATGATCACGTCACTGCCCATATACGTGAGAAGTTCGAAAGTGGTCAGCGCCAGACAGAAACCTGCAATCTGGCGGGGGCTGATGTTTATAAGTGTGCTCTGCATGAACATCCCTGTTTTAACAGCTGTGGAAAGTTCGCAGAGCCTAGGTGCAGACACGCGGCTCACCTAGCCGTTTGCTGCGTCAGCAGATTTCAAAAACTCTCGGCATGTTTACAGGGTCGGCGCAGCGCAAGAGGTGTTTGCAGTGGAGCGAGTGGTGGTGCCGTGCCTTGCGGTTGAGCCGCATGCAGCCAAAACGCTTCGGCGGCTGTAACATGACAGCCCGTTTGCAGCGACGCGTCCGCGCATCGGCAAGCGCATGAACATGCGCGCAGATCTATTCCAACGTTTCAGGAAACCGCAATGACCCAGAAGCAACGCTTGATTTATTCGATTCTGATCGCCCTGTCCGTGTTGGCGATCATGCTGGGCCTGTCCTGGCTGCAAAATGCCGGGATGATCACCGAGAAGACCTTCCAGTACGTCGCCATCGGTGTCGCCGTGGTTGTGGTGGTGATCAATGGTGTGATGCGCCGCAAGGTCAAGCCGTAACGGCGGGCGCCCAGGGCCTCATTCGTTGTTGAGGACTGCCGCAGCCTGTGGGTGCAGGCTGTAACTCTTGTCGGCGTTGAAGGTGATCACGCCTTCGGCGCACAAGCGTTTAAGCACTTCGCGCACGCTGAGAAAGGACAGCGGCACATCGAGATCGAGCAATTGACCATGCACACCGCGCACGCCCAGGCGACGATTGCTCTGAGCCGCCACCAGCAGGGCATCGATGACTTTCAGCCGAATCAGGCTGGTGCGCAGGCCGAAACTCTTCAATAACACGCGAATACGCTCATTGCCCGGACGCTCGCCGCGCTGAGGGAAACTGCCGGTGTGCGAACTCATGGAAACGCCCTGTGGCGTCTGGCTACCGTCCGATGGTAGTTGCGAGTTGTACATGCGATTACTCCTTTTCAGAGCCAGATCGGGAAAGGTTTTGTTGCGCTCTCTAAACAAGACGTTTCAGCACGACAAATCATGAAAGAAAAGATGTAGAAATTTCGTCGCTAATTCGTCTTGGCCGTGTGATGACGGCTTTGCCTGGATGGAATGCTCGCTAAATTTTTTTCATCAGTTTCGTTTCTTCGACAGGCTCATTGCGCGTGGACGCGTGGGCAATTGACCTTTCGAGCAGGAGCGAGCGTGATCATTTCCAGGCAACTCACCGGGCTGGCCCTTGCCGGCACCCTATTCGGACTGAGCCTGTCGGCCCATGCACTGAGTCCGGCTGCACAAACGAGCGCGGACATTCGCCGCACCAGCTTCGGCGTGCCGCACATTCGCGCCGAAAACGAACGCGGGCTGGGTTTCGGCATCGGTTACGCCTACGCCCAGGACAACCTGTGTTTGCTGGCCAACGAAATTGTGACGGTCAACGGCGAGCGCTCACGCTACTTCGGTCCGGAGCAGTTCACTGTCGAACAGCGGGAAAACCGCGTCAGTGATGTCTTCTTCACCTGGCTCAATACCCCTGAAGCGGTCGAGACCTTCTGGCAGGCGCAACCGGTGCAGGTCCGCGACCTGGTCGAAGGTTATGCCGCCGGGTACAACCGCTATCTGGGCGAACGTCGTCAGCAGGGGCTGCCGCAGCAATGTCAGGGTGAGTGGGTGCGTGATATCAGTGCCCGCGATCTGGTCAAACTGACGCGGCGCCTGTTGGTAGAAGGTGGGGTGGGACAGTTCGCTGAGGCTCTGGCCGGCGCCACGCCGCCGCGAGCCACCGCGCAAGTCGAGCGCAACGCCCAGGCGTTTCAACTGGCCGACGCACGTCAGCAACGTTTCGCCCTGGATCGCGGCAGTAATGCCGTGGCGGTCGGCAGCGAGCGTTCATTCAATGGCCGTGGCATGTTGCTGGCCAACCCGCATTTCCCTTGGGTCGGCGGCATGCGTTTCTATCAGATGCACCTGACCATCCCCGGCAAGCTCGATGTGATGGGCGCTGCGTTGCCGGGCCTGCCGATGATCAACATCGGTTTCAACCAGCACCTGGCCTGGACCCATACCGTCGATTCGTCGAAACACTTCACGCTGTATCGCCTGCAACTCGATCCGCAGGATCCGACCCGGTATCTGCTTGACGGCAAGTCGCTGCCGCTGAACAAACAGACGGTCACCGTGCAGGTCAAGCAGGCTGACGGCCAGATCGTACCGGTGGCGCGCAACATTTATAGCTCGCAGTTCGGTCCGATCGTGCAATGGCCGGGCAAACTCGACTGGGACAAGCAGTACGCCTACAGCTTGCGCGATGCCAACCTCGACAACGATCGCGTACTCAAACAGTGGTATGCGATGAACCAGGCCCGCAATCTCCACGATCTGCAAGACGCGGTGCAGAAGATTCAGGGCATCCCGTGGGTCAACACCCTGGCAGCGGATGACAAGGGCCAGACGCTGTACATGAACCTGTCGGTGGTGCCGAACGTCAGCGCGGAAAAACTGGCCAAGTGCAGCGACCCGCGTCTTGGTCTGCGCATGATTGTGCTGGACGGCTCCAACAGCGGCTGTGCCTGGGATATCGATCCGCAAGCGGCGCAGAAGGGCATTTTCGCCTCCAGCGAGTTGCCGCAACTGTTGCGCAAGGATTTCGTGCAGCATTCCAACGACTCGGCGTGGCTGGCCAACCCGGCGCAACCGCTCACCGGCTATTCGCCGCTGATCAGTCAGGAAGGACTGCCGCTGGGCCTGCGCTCACGATTCGCCCTTGATCGTTTGGGCGACCTGGGCAAAAGAGGCCCGCTGGCGGTCAAGGATCTGCAAAGCATGGTGATGGACGATCAGGTGTACCTGGCGGCGCAGATCATGCCGGACCTGTTGAAGTTCTGCGCCTCCGATCTGGGCAGCGATGCGGCGACACTGAAACCTGCCTGTGCCAGCCTCAAAGCCTGGGATGGTCGCGCCAACCTGGATTCCGGACTCGGTCTGGTGCATTTCCAGAACATCATGCAGGCGCTGCTCGAGTCGCCGGACATCTGGCGCGTCGCGTTCAACCCGGCTGATGCGCAACACACTCCGCGCGGCCTTGCGGTCGAACAACCGGCCGTGGCCAAGGCGCTGCGTGAAGCGATGCTGGCTTCAGTCGCGCTGGCCGGCAAAATGGGCCTGGAGCCGGACATGCGCTGGGGTGACATCCAGGTGGTCAGCAGCGGCGGGCAACAAACGCCGATTCACGGTGGGCCGGGTACGCTGGGCATTTACAACGCGATGCAGAGCATTCCCCGCGAGGACGGCAAGCTCGAGGTGGTCAGCGGCACCAGCTACCTGCAAGTGGTGAGCTTCGACGAAAAAGGCCCTCACGCCCAAGGGCTGTTGGCATTTTCGTTATCCAGTGATCCGGCGTCGCAATATTCGCGTGACCAGACCGAGGCGTTTTCGAAGAAACAGTGGAGTGTCCTGCCATTCACTGAGCAGCAGATCAAGGCGGATCCGCAATATCAGGTGCAGACGATCAAGCTGGATCAGGCAGGGAAGGTGGCAGCGCAGTAAACAGTCGTCGCCTGAAACAAACGAAGGCCGCCTCCCGCAAGGGACGCGGCCTTCAGCTTTTCGGCGGACGCTGCGGCATCGAGTTGATCACCGGATTGCCTTCCTTGTTGCGGGTCAGGTAGACCGGCAGCACTTTCGGCAGGGTGTTGGCGAGGTTGTTCATCTCTTTGATGTTGTAGACGCCGCCCACGCGGATCGCGCCGGTGCTGGTGTCGGCGAGCATCAACGGCTTGTCGAGGTAACGATTGATCAGCGGCAGGGCGTCGTGAAGCGCAAGGTTGTCGAGCACCAGTCTGCCGCTGCGCCACGCCAGTGAAGTGTCGCCTGGGTAGGTCTGGCTGATCTGCGGGGCGTAATCGCCATGTCGGTAGCGTGCCTGCATCGAGGGGCTCAGGCGCAGGCCGTCGCCCGGCAGATCGCGATTGCTGCTGACCAGCACCGAACCTTCGACCAGATTGACCCGCACCTGATCCTCATACATCCATACGTTGAACCGGGTGCCGGTCACGCGGATCTTGCCGTCGCCGGCACGCACTACGAATGGATGCCCGGTGTCGTGACTGACGTTGAAAAACGCTTCACCCTTGTTCAGGGTAACGCGACGTTCATGTTTGTAATTGCTGAAGGTCAGGTCGGTGTTGAGGTTGAGTTCCAGCTGGCTGCCGTCACCCAGCGTGACCCGCCGCACACTGTCGGTGGCGGCGTAATGCTGATAACTGTTGGGCAGCCAGCCCAGACTCCAGCCGCTGTAAGCCGCCAGCGGCAGGGCGAGGGCGCATGCTGCGGCAATGACCGCGAACTTGCGCCACGGTCGCGAAGGCTTGCGTTGTGCGGCCAGCTCACCCGGCTCGGTTCGAGGCAGATCCCCGGCCACTTCCCAGATTTCCTGCATCGCTTCGTATTCAAAGGCATGCAACGGATGGGCTTCGTGCCAGGCTTCAAATGCGCGACGCTCCTCGTCCGTGCAGTCAGCGGCGTGCAGACGCATGCACCAATGCGCGGCGGCATCGGTGATCGCATCGTATTCGGCTTCCGAGAGAGTGTCTTGGGTCATTGACTCGTCCTGATTTCGCTCATTCTAACCTCGCCGGCAGGCTGCCGAGAACATCCGTCATGGCATTTACCCATCAACGTGGAACTTATTTTTCCCTGTGGCGCCCAAAAAAACAGGAAGCAACTGCCTACTATCCATAAATGGAGTGAAAAAATGATCAAAACGACATTCGCAGCCCTGATTGCCACCGCCGGTTTGCTCAGCGCCGGTGCCGCCCTGGCCGACAAACCGGGCGCGGGCTGGATAACCATCGAGAAAGCCATCGAGGTCGCCAAGACCAAGGCCGGCTATGTCGAGGTCTATGAGATCGGCGCTGACAATGACGGTTACTGGGAAGGCGAAGGGCGCAAGGCCGATGGCAGCGTCTATGAGTTCCGTATCGATGGCGCTTCCGGCAATGTGCTGCGTGACCAGAAGGATTAAGCCTCCCATACAGGTTGTTGGAAAAGGTGCGCCGGCGTTGAGCCGGCGCACCTTTTTTGTTTACGGCTCAGGTTGCGAGGATGCCGGTTGGCTTGGGACCGGTGCAGGGAGCGGGATGGGTGTCGGAAGGGGATCCAGATCCTTGCCCATTTCGCTGATGAGCAACGCGATCGAGTCGGCGTTGGCCAGATGGACGTCGATGCGTGCCTCGCCCGAGAGACGATTGCGAAACGCTTTGCGCGCGTCTGCGAGATTGGTGGTTTTGGTAAGGCTGAGTATTTTTTTGTATTCATCGGCGCGCGACGGAATCTGGTCCAGGTCAGTCCACACCGTGTCGCTGGTTTTCTCTGCGAAAAGGTGCGGGGCAGAACGCGACAATGAATTTCGCTGACGCTCAAGACTTTCCAAGGCAAGTTGACCCATGTCGGTTGTGGTGTCGATAAGGCTGGGAAATGGCCCGATTGCCTGTACCCAGACAAGATCTTCGCTGGCGCAGACCAGATGCGAAAGTTCGTGGATGAGCGTCACCGCGCGGGCGTGAGAATCGACGCCGAATCTGAAAGGTAAATGGGCGGTGTAACCATCCATCCCGGGATTAAAAAAAACTTCAGTAAGATGGATGATTCGCTTTTTGTCGTTTTTGAAAACAAAGGCGAGGATATTGCTGTCAACGTAGCCATTGAGTCCCGCGTAGAAACGTTCGGTAGAGAGCAAATCATCTCTGGGATCCATCAATTCGCGGCAAATAGGGATGGCTACGTCCTCGAATTTCCTCAGCAGTTCAGGCGTAACCTGAGTCACCTCAAAAAAGCTTTTCAGCAGCGTTTCCACCCTTGTGCCGCCCAGATTGTCGCGACTTATGACGAAGTTATGCAGGCACTTCAATGCGTACTCTCTCGCCCGAACCACCGCTTGTTGTATCACGTAGGCCCTCGCGGGGTAACGACGATTGATCTGAGCCATTCCTCTCGCCTGGATAAGCAATTCTATGCGTCGGTTTTTCTCGACATCCTGCTGCACGGGGTCACGGTGCGTGGACCTGGAGCAATGGGCCGGGTGGTCCGCGCTGGCGACTACCAGTCGCGAGTTTTTTACCTCGAGTGCTGGCCCCTGGCTGCCGTCTTTTTTGCGCAAATGCCAGGTTTTCTCGGCCTGGGCCACCGCATAGACCTTGCCGGCAATAGCCGCATACTTGTCAGTTGTCGAAGGGGCACTGTAGACCAGCTTTTGCGCGTCAAGCTTGAGGGTTTCCAGTGCGGTGCTGGTTTCATACGGCTGCAAATTGACGCGAGCGGCCGCAGTCGGCGGCATTTTCGCCCAGCGCGGGGCTGCTTTGACCGTTGTGGCGACACCGGATGAGGGCTGCGCGTGGGCGGCAAATTCAGTGGTCGCCGTTTCTGCTTCGTCTTCCCAGGACAAGCGTCCCAGACTGAACAGAGAGATGGCCCCTGCGATGAAACTCTTCACACCATTGGCCCAATGGTGGTCCTGAAGGTCTTCAGCGGATTGCTTGAAGTCCTCAAAGCTTTTCCAAAGGAACAGCAACGAGGCGAGTTTGCCTGGCAGCACGTGCGGAACCAGACGAACACCGTGACTGAAGAGAAACTTTGCCGCTTCCCAATCCGCCTGGGCATTGATCTGCGGCTGACTGCCGAGCATTTTCGGCAGAAGTCCGAGGGTGTCCTTGTGCAGCCGTTCAAGCACGTTGCCGCTGATAGCTTGACTTCCAACAGTGATCTCGCTGGATTTGCCAATCGTCGTTTTCAGCAAGTTTCTGAATAAGGCCTGCTGCCCCTCCGGCAGACGCCGAATGATCAGATCCTGGAAGTGCCCCGGAGTGTTCAGCGCATCAATCAATTGCGCTTGGTTTTCAAACTCGCGAAACACGAATCTGGAGTAGGGTGCATAGAGCACCCGTGGGCCGGTGTGCCCCGATCCTGGCCCGAAGACATACAGCCCGAGTGTGTCGACGGGATCAGCGCCACCGGTCTTGATCAATGACAGCGGGCAGACAATTGCCTGGGCGCCCTCGACCATGGCCCGAGCCATCCCGTCAGGCATGTCGAGCACCTGGCAAATGTAGTCGTAACCGTTCTCGGAGAGTTGCTGTTGCAGCTTCAACGCGTGTGCGTGTTGCATCAGTTGCCAGGGCACCTGACGGAGAAACCGCTGTTTGCTGATGCGCGCCGACTCACTGTCGCCGGACAGTGCGGCGGTCACTTTCCCTGCATAGGTCGTGGATACTTCCAGAGACTGCAGCAGCTGCTGCACCGCGGATTGACCAAAGTTTTTCGGTAGCGCCGTAGCTGTCTTCGCGGTCACTTTGAAACCGGTACCCTGCACGATGTTGTAGTGATGCAGGGCAAACTCCACAAGGTCGCAGGCTGTACCGGCCAGCGTCAGGTTCGGGGTGATCTGGATGTCCTGCGGTTTGAGGCGGTTGTTGGGGAATCTGGCGTCGAGCAGTGTCTTCAGTGTCTGCTCGACATGAGTGGCGAGTGCCGGAACGCCCTCGAGAAAATCCTTGCCTTCAAAAAATGCGTGGCGCAATTCATCCAGCAGTGCGAGTTGCGTGTGTTGCTCTTTCGCCGGGGCCATGCGCAACCAGTCCGGGTAGTCCAGATGGCCGGCAACGGCGCGAGCGAAATCAATGGCTCGGCGCAGATTGGTATCGATGACGGTGGCTTTCATGTGGCCGAGGAACTTCGCCAGCGTGGCTTCGTCCTTGATGCACGTGCGGAACAGATCACACTCGTCCATGTAGTGCTCGATAGCCGATTGCATGCGATTGCTCGACACACTTTCTTCTATCAATTGGAACGTGCCGAGCGTGTACTGCTGGCCCATGCGCCGTTGCTTGGATGGCAGATTTTCCAGCAGGGCCTGGCTCCGGTTGTTGTTATTCAACCGACCTTGCAGTTGTTTGCGCGCGGTTTCGATATCGTCGAACGATTCCAGGCCATCGGCTGGCGTCCACATAAGGGCGCGTCCGGAATGCGCGACGTCCATGCCACCGCGCTCGGTCAACAGCACGCAATGAGCAAGCGGCAACGCGTCATTCTGGCCATCGCATCTCACCGTCATTGACCAGGCATCCGGACGAAAACCATTGAGCGATTTGCGCTCGGCGCGCGTCGCGTTGCCTGTGTCGAACACGGTATCGACGATCTGTCGTTCGGCTTCCAGCCACGTACCACCGAGGTTTCTCAGCTGGGCTTCGCCGCGTATGGCCGCTTCGAAAGCCTGGGCCAGTTTCCAGCCAAGGCTCTCGACAAAGCCGCGCTGCTCACGACTGCTGGCAGTCGGCTGGTTCTTGAACTCAGCGCTGAGGTTGTCCAGCGTTCGTTGCAGTTTTGTCAGCAATTGCGCAGCCTTGTCCGCCTGCACCACTGACGATGGCGGAGCGCTGGCAAACAACGGTCGGGTGCTCCAGCGCTGATTGACGTCAAGCTTGAGCAGGCGCTGATGGAGCATTGAACGGATATCCAGCGCCTTGTCGAACAGCGCGTGAATATCGCTGGTGCGTTCGCTCTGGCGAAACCGCTGCAGGACAAATTCGATGTTTTGCCGCTGCTTGGTGAGGATTGCCTCAAACAGGGTCGTCATGATATCGCCGCCGATGTTTTCGCCTGACACCTGAGCATTGGCAAAACCCAGGTAGCGATTGCGCTCTTCGAGGTTCATCAGCCCGTACAGCTCGTCTTCGTGCCCCGCAGCACCGAGCTTGGCGGTCAGCGTTTGTTTGAGGTCGGCGTAGTTTGTGAGCACTTGCACGCCCTCGCTCGGAGTGTAGAGATAAGCCTTGTCGTGGTTGATCATCAGCGAGCCGGCCAACTCGACTTGAGCAGTGCCCTCGCGCAGGCACACGGTTTCGTACGCAGGCCGCCGCACGGCCACGTTTGGCTCGCGGATCAGGCTGTGCAGGGCGTCGAACTCACTGGCTGAAAGAATCTCCGTTTCGCGCTTGATCATCAGGTCCGCGCGCGCCTGATCCTTCAGCGTCTGGGCGAAGAAGGTGCGTCGCGGCGAACCCTCGAATGAAGCGGCATTCCAGTAGCCCTCGAGCTGCCGAAACAACAGCATGGTGAGTTTGCCCGAGGCCAGGATGATTGCAGCTGCCCACGCTGATTGATCGCCAGCGCTGGATAGACGGGCCGGATGTGAAAATTCGACAGTCTGACCGTGTGCCCAGCCCTGACGGCGAAAATGCAGCAACAGCGCCTCAGGCAGTGAGCGCGAGTCGACCCACTGCTTGCCTGCGCCGGAAGAGGCAGGCGGCGCAGCGGCGTAAAAACCGACCTGGGTGAGCGACTGCTGCAGATCGCCAAAGTGAGGCTGGAGCTGTTCGTCGAGGATTTTCTCCAGCAGGGTGGTGAGCGACGGCAGGCGTTTCAGTTCGTCCAGCAAGTCACCGGCGCAACGCTCCTGAGAGCGTGTAATCGCGGTTTGTTGATCGTCGAATACATCTCCCTCGATGGTCTCGCGGGTGATGGTGATACCGCGTTTTTCCACCAGCTCCTTGCGCTGCGAAACGCGGAGAAACGCCAACAGGTCATCCTCTTCAGTGGCGTTGTCGAGCCGCGTTTGCAGGGCCAGCGTCAGCGCTTTGTCATCGCTGTATTTCTTCAGCCCATCGTAGGGGGTATAGAGAAAAACACCGTTGTCATCCGGCCCGGCACCGAGGATGAAACTGCCGGCCAGAGCAACGGCCGGTTGTTTGTCGGCGTTGAGCAGAATTCGCTCGGCGCGCATTGGCGGGGTTTGCGCGTTGCGCAGTTCGTGGCTCGCCAGCTGTACGTGCGCGAGCCAGGCGAAATCTTTGCTGTTGAAACCGTGAGCTGTCGCCAGCGCACGATGCAAACCTGGGAAATTCAGAATGTTGGGGAACAGGAGTGGTGCGGTCGAACTGGACATCATCAAAGCTCTGATCGGGGCGCCCTTGGGCCGGGACTCAACAATAGAGGCGCGGCCCGCAGCACTTGCGGTAGAGAGTTACCGCACGTGCCGATGCGAAATGTGCGGCAGGACGGCCGCGATCAATCGAAGGGTTGACAGCCGACAGCTTCGACGGGGTTAATCGGTGGGCAAACCGACCGTACGCTGTTGTTCCCTCCAATAATCATTCTGGAGCTTCAGATGTCTGCG